>JBCCZN010000073.1:0-12298 GCA_039187375.1 Pseudomonadota bacterium | reverse complement strand
TCATCCTGGGTAAAGGCGCGCACGCGCAGCATGCCATGCAAGGCCCCGGACGGCTCATAGCGGTGTACGGTACCGAACTCGGCCAGTCGCAGCGGTAACTCGCGATAACTGGTGATGCCCTGTTTGAATACCTGTACGTGGCCAGGACAGTTCATCGGCTTCAATGCGTAGACGCGACCGTCTTCGGTTTGCGTTGTGAACATATGCTCACCAAATGAGTCCCAGTGTCCGGATGCCTCCCACAGCGCGCGGTCCATGACGATCGGCGTGTGAATTTCTCGATAGCCAGCCCCGCGTTGGCGATCGCGCATATAGTCGATCAGGCGCTGGAATAGCGTCCAGCCCTTCGGATGCCAGAAAACCGAGCCCGGTGCCTCCTCCTGAAAATGGAACAGATCCATCTGGCGGCCCAGTTTGCGGTGATCGCGTTTCTCCGCTTCTTCCAGACGTTTTAGGTACAGCCGTAATTGTTTGTCATTTGCCCAGGCGGTGCCATAGATGCGCTGCAGCATCTCGTTTTGTGAGTTGCCCTCCCAGTAAGCGCCTGATACTCGCAGTAGTTTGAACGACTTGCCCAGACCACCAGTGGAGGGCAAGTGGGGACCCCGGCAGAGGTCGATAAACTCGCCCTGCCGATACAGCGTGATCGTCTCATCGGTCGGAATCCGTTCTATCAATTTGGCTTTGTATTCCTCGCCCATGTCGCGAAAAAACGCAACCGCATCGTCTCGTGTCCAAACCTCTCGAATAATCTCCTCATCTCGCTCGACAATCTCACGCATGCGAGCCTCTATCACCGCCAGATCATCCTCGGTAAACGGTTTTTCGCGAGCGAAGTCGTAATAGAACCCGTTTTCAATAGCCGGTCCGATCGTGACCTGGGTCTCTGGAAACAGCTCCTTGACTGCTTCGGCCAGCGCATGGGCGGCGTCGTGCCGCAAGAAAGGCAAGGCTTCTTCGCTATCGCGCGTAATAATCTGAACCTGTGCATCTTCCGTAATCGGTCGAGTCAGGTCCCACTGTTCGCCATTCACCAACGCAACAACGGCAGCCTTGGCCAGAGACGGGCTGATGTCGCGGGCAACGCTGAGCGCGGTCACATCGGAGTCGTATTGGCGTTGAGATTGATCGGGCAGGGTTATCGCAGGCATGGCTTTTCTACGCCATATTGGCGCTATGTGTCGTCCAGCCACGCATTGTAGCGCGCATCGAGCCCGTGTCACGCTGTCTTTGCACGCCAATGCGGTATGATAGCGACATGGTAAGCGCTGCAAGTCATGTTGAGGATCACGATCACAGCGAATGCGTTGACACGGCGTTGCGCAAGGCCGAGTCGATTTGTGCCGCCCGGGGCTTGCGGCTGACCGCATTGCGCAAGCAAGTCCTGACGTTGGTGTGGGATAGTCATGCGCCGGTGGGTGCTTACGATATCCTCGACAAAATGGCCGAGCAAGGCCAACGTAAGGCGCCACCGACGGTCTATCGCGCGCTGGAATTTTTGCTTGAGGCCGGCTTGATCCACCGACTGGATTCACTCAATGCGTTTATCGGCTGTGCGCACCCCGGCGCACCGCATAACGGTCAGTTTCTGATTTGTGGTGAATGCAATCAAGTCATCGAAATTCATGCCAATGCGGTCCAGAACGTCGTTCAAAAGGCCGCTTCGGAGCATGGTTTCGTGGCTCGGCATGCGGTGTTAGAGGTGCAGGGCACTTGCGCCGACTGCCAGTAGTATTGGTGATGCCCTGTACCATGGTGTCGCGTACAATCGCGCGCTGAAAACCTCTAGACGCTGAGCGGGCGATACGCCCCGATCCCATCATGGAAACACCACAAGATACGCCCGTACTCGACTTTATCCGGCAGATCATCGCAGATGATGTGCAACACAATCGACTGCCGGAGGGATTGGTCACCCGGTTTCCGCCCGAGCCGAACGGTTTTTTGCACATAGGGCATGCGCTGTCGATGTCATTGAACTTCGGTGTCACGCAACAGTTTGGCGGGCGTACTTATCTGCGCTTTGACGACACCAATCCGGAAAAAGAAAAACAGGAATACGCGGACGCCATTCGCGATGACGTACGCTGGCTTGGATATGACTGGGATGATCGACTGACGCACGCGTCGGATTATTTTGATCGCTTCTACACCTCGGCATTGGCATTGATCGATGCCGGCGATGCGTACGTTGACAGCCTCAGCGCCGAGGACATCCGCAGCTTCCGTGGGACGCTGACGGAGCCGGGCCGTAACAGCCCCTTCCGTGATCGCAGCATCGACGAGAATCGATCCTTGTTCGAGCGCATGCGTGCCGGTGAATTTGCCGATGGTGAGCACGTGCTGCGGGCGAAGATCGACATGGCTTCGCCGAACCTGAATCTGCGTGATCCCACTTTGTATCGGATCCGTAATGCCGAGCATCAGCGCACCGCAGGAGAATGGCCTATCTATCCGATGTATGACTTTGCACACACGCTGTCAGACGTTTTTGAAGGCATCACGCATAGCTTATGTACCCTCGAGTTCGAGGATCACAGACCGCTGTATGAATGGCTGGTTGAACGTGTTCCTCACGACTACCCACCGCGACAAATCGAATTTTCGAGATTGCAGGTTGCCTATATGGTGACCAGCAAACGTAAGCTCAAAGCGTTGGTGGATGCTGGACACGTCGCAGGATGGGATGACCCAAGGATGCCAACCATCGCTGGTTTGCGGCGACGTGGCTATCCGCCGGCTGCCTTGCGTCTGTTCTGCCAGCGAGTGGGGATCACCAAGAAGGCGAAGCACATTGAATTGGGCCTGTTGGAGTCTTGTGTGCGAGACACGCTCGCCGACGTTCCACGGCGCATGGCGGTTGTGAATCCGCTGAAGGTGACGCTGAGCAATTTCGATGCCGATGCGACACAGTGGCTGCACGCGCAAAACCACCCGAACCAGCCTGAGCAGGGTGAGCGCGACATTCCGCTAACGCGGCAGATCTGGATTGAGCGTGAGGACTTCATGGAGGATGCCCCACGCAAGTTCTTCCGACTCAAGCCGGGTGGTGAGGTCCGTTTGCGCTACGGCTACATCATTCGTTGTGACGAGGTGATCAAGGACGATGCCGGCAACGTCATTGAGCTTGTGTGTAGTCTCGATCCCGAGACTCGCAGCGGTGGTAGCAACGATCGCAAGGTTAAAGGGACGATTCACTGGGTATCCGCTGAGCACGGCTTGCCGGCCACGATCCGCGCCTACGACAGATTGTTCAAGCACGCAGCACCTGCGCGCCAGGATGACTGGCTCGCGACGCTAAACGATGCCTCGTTGTCCGAAACGCAGGGTTGGCTGGAACCGTCATTGGCCTCGCTTAGCGCGGGTGACGCGGTGCAGTTCGAGCGTCTGGGGTACTACACCGCTGACACCGACTCGAGTGACGATGCGATGATCATCAACCGCATCGTCACTCTGCGTGACTCGTGGGCCAAGCTCGAAGCGCAAGCAATGCAAGCACTTCAGGACGGTGATAGCTAGAGCGGGTAGCTATCGATATGGTGTCCGGCGTTGCCGAACAACGTATCGATCATCGTCAGGCGTTTGAAATAGTGCGCAACATCGAGCTCCCAGGTAACGCCCATGCCACCGTGTAGCTGCACCGCTTCTTCGCCCAACGTGCGTCCGGCGGTACCGATGTGAATTTTCAACGCACGCACGGCTTTGTCCGCTGCATCTGTATCGGCTTCTTGCGCGGTCATCACTGCGTGTAGCAACAAAGAACGGCTTTCTTCGCCGATCATAAACATGTCGACCATGCGGTGTTGTAGCGCTTGAAAAGCAGCGATCGGGGTACCGAACTGTACGCGTTGTTTTGTGTATTCCAGCGTTTTGACGTTCAGCATTTGCATGATGCCAACCGCTTCGGCACAAATGCCGATTGTCGCTTCGCCGATCACTTGTTCGAGGGTGGCGAGCGCGTCACCCGCGCTGCCCAGCAGTTGGCTAGCCGGTACGCTGACATCTTTCAATTCAATTTCAGCCGCCTGACGCGCATCGACGGTGCCGTAGGCTTTGCGGCTAATGCCCGCAGTGTTGGCATCGACGACAAACAAGCTAATGCCGCTCGCATCGGTGCGTGCATCACCGGTGCGTGCGCTGATCACCAGTGTGTCCGCATTGCCACCGTTGAGCACGACGGTCTTGTGGCCGTTCAGGATGTAAGCATCGCCTGATACGGTTGCGGTCGTGGCGACATCATGCAGTGTGTAGCGACTTTGAGGTTCGGCGTAAGCGAGTGCAGCAGTCTTGCTACCCTCGATCAGGTCAGCCAGCCAGGCGCCTTTTTGCTCATCATTGGCGAGTCGCTTCAATACGCCACCGGCCATGACGATACTCGGCAGATAGGGCTCGATAACCAGTCCGCGACCGAACTGCTCCATGACGAGCATCAGCTCGACCGCGCCACCATCCAGTCCACCGTCGGCCTCTGCAAATGGCACGGCGGTCCAGCCTAGTTCTGCAAAAGACTGCCAGCGCTCAGCGCTATAACCCAGTTTTGACTCTGCGGCTGCCTGCCGCGAATCAAAGTCATATTCATCGGCTATGTAACGTGCAACGCTGTCCTGCAGCATTTGCTGATCTTCGGAGATTGAAAAATCCATGGTGAGATGTCCGCCTTACAAACCAAGCACGTGCTTGGCGATGATGTTTTTCTGAATTTCGTTAGAACCGCCGTAGATGGAGGCTTTGCGGTAGTTGAAGTACCTCAATGCTGTGGTCGGTTCAGCACTGTCGACGACAATATCCTCGTCTTTGGCATCCAGTGAGAACTGATCCGGGACATATGGCATCGCGTAGTAGCCAGCTGCTTCGAGGAACAGGCTGTCCAGACGTTGTTGCATCTCGGTGCCGCGAATCTTCAGGATGGAGCTCTCCGGTCCAGGCGCTTTGCCGGTTGCGACGGCTGCCAGGGTGCGCAGGTCGGTGTATTCCAGTGCTTTCAATGCGACTTCGGTCTCGACCAATTTGCTGCGGAAGGTTGATTGTTGCATCAGCGGTTCTGCGCCATGCAAGGACCCGGCCGCCAGTTCCTTAAGCCGCGCCAGGCGATATTTCGAGCGTGCTACGGCAGCGATATTCGTGCGCTCGTGTTGCAGCAGCACTTTGCCATAGGTCCAGCCCTTGCCTTCTTCGCCGACGAGGTTGGCAACCGGTACGCGCACGTTTTCAAAGTGCACCTCATTGACCTCGTGGCCGCCTTCGATGGTGATGATTGGCCGCACACTGATACCCGGTGTATTCATGTCGCAAAGGATGAAGCTGATGCCCTCCTGACGACGTGCTACGTCGGTGTTGGTGCGTGCCAAGACAAAGATCCAGTCGGCATGCTGGCCGAGCGTGGTCCAGGTTTTGGTGCCGTTGATGACGTATTCGTCGTCATCGCGCTCAGCCAGTGTTTTCAGTGAGGCAAGGTCAGAGCCTGCGCCCGGCTCGGAATAGCCCTGACACCACCAGACGTTGCTCGCGAGGATGTCGGGCAGGAACTGCTGTTTCTGTGCCTCGTTACCAAAGGTGTAAATGACCGGCCCGACCATGCTGACACCAAAGGGGACGACATCCGGTGCGTTGGCCTGTGCCATCTCGTTGGCAAAAATGTACTTTTGAACCGGTGTCCAGCCTGTACCGCCGTATTCGACCGGCCAATTGACAGCCATGTAGCCGTGTTCGTTGAGGATCTTCTGCCAGCGAACAAAGTCGTCTTTGTCGAGTCGGATGCCGCGATCCATTTTATCGCGAATATCCTGTGGGAAATGATCGGCAAAGAAGCCCTTGATGTGGTCGCGGAATGCCAGTTCGTCCTGGCTAAATGACAGATCCATTTGATCCCCTCGGTATGAAAAATCGAGCGGGGTCGGTCTGTATAGTGGCAGGGCTGCTATGCTGCCTGCTGGTGGACATTGCCCGATGGCTTTTGCCGGACTAAGGTACCGCCCCCGCGGCGTTGCCGAAGTATAGCCAGCCATGTTGCGGCGCACAACAAGCAGACTAAGACGGTAGGAAGGCACGACGCGGACGTTATGTCAGATCAAGAGAACAGCGAGTCATGAGCGATCGGGAAGTGCCGGCCAGTGTGCCACTGGTGCCGCTGGATATTTTCGATAGAGGTCTAAGAGACCTTCGTATCTCATTGATTGATAGATGTAATTTTCGGTGCCCGTATTGTATGCCGGAATCGGAATTCCATCAGGACTATCAGTTCCTGCGGCGCGAGAATCGACTCACCCATGATGAGATTGTTCGATTAGCTGGTGTGGCCGTAAAGCTGGGTGTCGACAAATTAAGGCTAACCGGTGGAGAGCCGTTGCTTGATCGTCAGTTGCCGGCGCTGGTTGCCAGACTGGCACAGCTGCCGGTGTCCGATATCGCGATGACAACCAATGCGATGCTGCTGGATAAACAGGCCGCTGCGCTAAAGCAGGCAGGGTTGACGCGGATCACTGTATCGCTCGACAGTCTTAATCCGGATGTGTTCCACCGCTTGAGCGGCGGGCGCGGTGCGGTTGATCAGGTGCTCGCTGGAATTGATGCGGCTGAGCGGGCGGGTTTCGATGCGCTAAAGATCAATTGTGTTGTCCAAAATGGCATTAACGATCACACCGTACTCGATCTCTTGGCCCATTTTCGCCACACGCGACATGTTGTGCGGCTCATTGAGTTTATGGATGTTGGCAATCGCAACAATTGGAAGGCCGACCAGGTGGTGACCTCTAAAGCGCTATTAGCGCGAATCGAAGCACTGTGGCCGGTGACACCGGTCGCGCCAAATTATCGTGGTGAGGTGGCCCGTCGCTATCAGTATCAGGACGGTGCCGGAGAGATCGGCTTTATTTCGTCGGTATCAGCGCCGTTCTGTGGTAGCTGCCACCGGGCGCGACTGGCGGCTGATGGCACGCTGTATACCTGTCTGTTCGCGACCCAGGGTACGCGATTGCTCGAACCGATGCGGCGCGGCGCTACCGATGAAGAGTTGCAGCAGATGATCGAAAGAGTCTGGCAGAAGCGCGACGATCGTTACAGCGAACAACGTGCCTCCCGTGAGCCGACCGAGAGGCCGCTGCGCAAGGTTGAAATGTACCGGGTCGGGGGTTAGATCGTGACCAAATCACTGTCACATGTTGATGAGCAAGGCCGGCCGCGAATGGTGGATGTGACGGCCAAGGCGGTGACGCAGCGACGCGCGTTGGCGCAATGCGAAGTGCGTTTGCCGATGGGTGTGGTTGCGGCACTCACCGATGAGCAGGGTGCTCTGGTGACGAAAAAGGGGCCCGTCTTTGCCACGGCGATTGTTGCTGGCGTAATGGCCGCCAAGCGTACCCATGAGCTGATTCCGTTTTGTCATCCTCTGGGGCTGAGTGGTTGTGATGTGCGGCTGGTGCTGGACGGTCAGGTGGTGTCGGTGAGCTGCGAGTGCCGCGTGCAGCACAAGACTGGTGTTGAAATGGAAGCGCTCACCGGCGCCAGTGTTGCTGCTTTGACCGTCTACGATATGTGCAAGGCCTTGTCTCACGACATCGAAATTACCGCACTAAGGCTGGTTGAAAAGACCGGAGGCAAATCCGACTATGCCCACCTTCCGGTTGAGGACAAGGCACATTCATGAAAGCGATAGAGGCGACCCACGCATTGGTATTGGCCGGCGGGCAATCGCGTCGTATGGGAGAGGACAAGGCGGCAATGCGCGTTGGCGACCAGGACTTACTCGCACGCACTGTGGCGTTGGCAGAGTCTCACAGCGATGCCGTGTTTGTCGGCGTCCGGGATGCGAGGCAGGTAGATGCTCTGCGCGCGCGTTATGCCTGTTTGTCTGATAGCGTCGAGGGACAAGGACCGCTGGCCAGCATTCTGGCTGCGCTAAGCTGCGATCCGGGTGCGGATTGGTTGGTGTTGGCCTGCGACATGCCGTGTCTGGATGAACAGACGTTGGCCGCATTGTGTGCCGATGCGCGCTCGCACCCCGACGCAAAAGCGATCGCATTGAGTGATTCGTCTGGAACATTGCCCGAGCCACTGTGTGCCATTTGGCGTGCACCCTTGATCGGCGAAATTCGATACAGTTTTGAACAGTCCAATTTCTGCGCCAGGAAATGTCTGATTCGTGCCGGAGCGCGACTGGTCCAACCGGTCAATGCTGATGCCATCATTAATATGAACACACCGACTGATGCTGCCGCAGCAAACGTGCGGTCGCTGCGTTCATGAAGTCGGTTCAGGTGCAGTACTTTGCGTTGTTCCGCGAGCGCGCGGGTATGTCGCACGAACGGGTTGAAACCGATGCGACGACGCTTCTGGAGTTGTTCAATCAGTTGCAACACCGGCACGGTACGGCCGACCCGCACGGACACTGCAAGGTAGCACTGAACGATGTAATGGCCGAGTGGCAGCAGCCGTTTGCTGACGGCGACACGGTGTTGTTTTTTCCACCGGTAGCGGGAGGCTGAATATGCCCGCTGATTTGAACCTGTTACCGCGAATGGCCATCACGGCTGAGGCGATTGATGTGGCGAGCTTGCGAGAGCAGTTATTCGATCACGCCGCCGGTGCCTTCGTGAGTTTTGAAGGTTGGGTGCGCAATGAAAATGAAGGTAAGTCTGTCACTCGGTTAGCGTATGAAGTCTATCGACCGTTGGCATTGTCGATCGGTGAGCAGATTATCGACCAAACTCTACAGCATGTGGGCGCGCGAGCGGCCCTCGCGGTTCACCGCGAGGGTGAGCTTGAGCTGGGTGGTTGTGCCGTATGGGTCGGTGTGGTTTCCAAGCACCGGGATGAGGCATTTCGGGCGACGCGCCAGATTATCGACCGCATCAAGGTCGAGCTGCCGATCTGGAAGAAGGAATTTTATGCCGATGGTGATTCAGGCTGGGTCAATTGCGAGCGCTGTGCTGCCCACGGCCATTCACATGCTGAGCTGATCAATCCTGTCTGAGCGCTGTGACAACGTCCCGATGCAGCTCGTGATTCATGCACACCAACAGGTCAGCATGTTGCTGAGGGTCGAAATGACCAAACAGCTCTAGTGGCCTGCCAACGGGATCGGTCGCAATCCCGCCGGCTTGGTGCACTGCAAACGCCGTTGCGCCCACATCCAGTAGCGCGCAATCGAGAAACAAGTACCCACCGAGCGCACCGGTGAACAGACTATTGAGACAACAGCGCGGATCGTGCTTGTCATAGTCATTCAGCATATCGAACACCTGAGTCGATTGCGGTAGTCGAGCCACCAGCTCATCAGCCTGATAGACGCCAAGCCATGGGTT
This sequence comes from Pseudomonadota bacterium, assembly GCA_039187375.1. GTDB lineage: Bacteria > Pseudomonadota > Gammaproteobacteria > Steroidobacterales > Woeseiaceae > CALBPI01. The sequence continues at coordinate 2,999 of JBCCZN010000073.1, read as the reverse complement.
GGCAGGGGTTGCTGGCCTAATCGGCTGGCTACTGTGCGGCGTGTGCATCACTGCTGGTCTGTCTACCGCGGCAATAAACGTGGTCGCAATCGCCGGCATATGGCTGACCGATGCGAGCATCTGGCCGCGCCAGGTCAATGAGGCGAGCAGATCAAACTGCGAAGCGCCATCCCGGTAAAGGCGTGTACCGTTGATCGGGTCTAGATTGACGACGACCTCGGCCTGGGGGTCAAAGTAGCGCGTATTTCGAGACAGCTCATACTCCTCACCAAAAAACCCCCAGTCGGGATGTGTGGCCAATATCCAGGCTTCGATGAATTGTTGCACGCCAATGTCGGCATCGGTCAGGACAGAGGTCCACGCATCGCCATGCTTGGCGGTACTGTGCTCGGGCAACTGATCCTGCAGTTGGAGTGCATAGCGACCCGCGAGCGTCAGTTGCTGCGTGAATGCGGTGACGAATTCATCGATCAGGGGCGTGTGCAACTCGCGCGAAACGTCATTCATGCCGTATGATCCGCCGCAGTAAACGAACCGGGGGTGAACATGGATCTTTTTACTGTCGATAACCTGATTTCATTGCTGATGCTGGTCATGTTGCAGGCCGTGCTGGGTTTCGACAACTTGCTGTATATCGCATTGGAGTCCCAGCGTGCGCCGGTCGAGAAGCAGGCGATGGTGCGAAAACTGGGTATCGCCATCGCGGTCATCCTGCGCATCTGTTTGTTGTTCCTGTTGCTTAGCGTCATTGAGTACTTCCAATCGCCGCTGTTCTCTTTGAACTTTGAGGGAGTCGTCGAGGGTGAATTTAATCTGCATACACTGATCGTACTGCTCGGTGGTGTGTTTATCATGTACACCGCGACCAAGGAAATTCTGCACATGATCCGAATTGAGGATCATCAGGCGCAGGATCGCCCATCCCGTAGCGCCGGATCTGTCATTTTTGCAATCGTTGCGATGAATGTGGTGTTTTCATTCGATTCGATCCTGAGTGCCATGGCATTGACCAAGGTATTTGTGGTGATGGCCACTGCGATTTTGATCGGCGGTGCGCTGATGATTTGGCTGGCGGATAGCGTGACTGGTTTTCTGCAAAAAAATCGAATGTACGAGGTGCTCGGGCTGTTCATTCTCTTCATCGTCGGCATCATGCTGCTGACTGAAGGCGGGCATCTTGGACACATCAAGTTGTTCGGTAACCCGATCGAGCAAATGAGCAAAACGACTTTCTATTTCATCATCACCGTGTTGGTGCTGATCGACATCGTGCAGACGCGCTATCAGAGAAAATTATTGCGCCAGGCAGAACGCTCGGCGGAGGCCGCCAGCGTATCGACCAATTAGGTTCGATACGCCGGCGGAGCCGGGTTTGTTAAGGCCCGGTTGCGGTGTTGGTTATTCCGCGAATGCCGAGCAATCCGCAACGAATGGCGCCAGGCGATCACCGCGGGTGAACTGACAGCCAAAGTCAGGAGCCGCAACTGTTGCCGCATCATTTATCGCATCGCCCGCGGGTCGTACGCCTGTTTCAACCCACTGCACCATGTCAGCGAATGCTTCGATGAGCTCACCGGGTGAGAATGAACAGTGCCCAACGTCACGCACTGCGCGGGATACCAGCCAATCGGAATTACCTGCCGCAGCGACGCGATTGGCGTAGATTTGCTGCATTGAAAACGGCACAAACAAATCCCCGAGTGTGTGCACGCTGACCATCGGCACTTCGATTTGCCCTGTCAATACCGGCACCCGCTCCAGGCCTTGGCGGCTGGCTCGGTTGACGCCACCATCACGCGCAATACGAATAATCGAGGCGTTCAATAGTAGCTCGTCGTTGTTTAAGTTCGGGTCTCCGTCCAGCTGGTAGGTGCGTTGTGTGTTGTCGAAAACATTGCCGGTCAAGACACCATCAACGGTGCCATCAGCACCGGTAAAGCCAAACAGCAGCTGTTGGAATACCGGGAACGCTAGATCAAATGTCGGTCTTTCACCACCGGAAATCTCTCGTGTCAGTGCTTTGAGTTGTTCGCCGCGTTCGGTCAGGAATTGCGGAAAGCCAGCACCGTTGTCAGCAAACAGCTGAGAGATGATGAACGGCAAGGCTGTGACCTGGTATTCGGCTTGACTGATCGGCGGCGGGAATTGCGACGGCCAGCCAGCGAGCGTTTCAGCCGTGTAACCAAAATCACCAAAATAGTCGAACAGTTCGGTATCGCCCATGACGCCGCAGAATGGGGCCGCGCCGTCGTAGGTTGTGCCTTTGGCCAGGACTCGCTCACGCGCCTTCAGGCATTTGCGTTGTTTGTTAGACCCTTCTGCAAAGTCACACTGCGGCGGTGTGCCCAATTCGACGGCAGCGGTGGCAACGTGGCCGCCCATTGAAAAGCCAGTGATAAACAAACGTCTCGGTTCACCAAACTCGCGCGCGAACAAACGCGCCAGTGCATTGGTGCTGAGCACGCCTGAGCGCACGTCGTAGTAATTGGTGGAATAGCTGGAAGCGGCCCAGGCAAATCCATTGGCGAGCAAATAGGTCCGTATCGGCGGATTGTCGACCGTCAGCTCTGCACCGGTGCCGCGAAAGCCGTGCGTATACATCACCAGATCGCCATTCCAGTTCGCCGGAATTTCTATGCGGTAGCCCGCTTTTTTGAATACGCCCCAGTAACGCTGCGACGGTAATCCTGGAAATTCGTCAAACGGTAGTTTGGATTCATCGACGAAGAACTCTCTCGAGTCCTGCGGCGTCACGCCAAATCCTTCGCCGGCCAGCGCACTGGCGCTGATGGAGATAAGTAGCGCTGTAACCAGCGCCTGGCAGAATGCCAGAATGCTATGCTTCTTCATTAGACCCCCCGATCCTTATTGTTGGAATCAACGCCATTGAGCTTACTCTGCATTTTGTCGTGACGCACGTCACAGTTTGGTTGCTATGGCACTGATTCGCATGGATGACATTCGCGTGGCATTTGGCGACCACGCTGTGCTGTCCGATG
>JBCCZN010000072.1:0-12318 GCA_039187375.1 Pseudomonadota bacterium | reverse complement strand
GGCTCTTGAGTGTTCGGGCAGAGACGCTGGCAGCGCAGGGTGCGGTCAGCGAGGCGGTCGTGCGCGAGATGGCCGAGGGCGTGCGGATACTGGCACAAGCCGAGGTCGGGCTGGCGGTCAGCGGCATTGCCGGGCCCGGTGGTGGTACGGAGGATAAGCCGGTGGGCACCGTCTGGTGTGCCTGGAGTGGTTCTGCCCAGACGGTTGCAAAAATGCAACGATTCTCCGGAGATCGTGAGGAGGTGCGCGACAAGACGGCCTATTGGGCGTTGTCCGAGCTGAATACTCTGCTGCCAGCACTTTGTGATTGAACCGGCGTATTTCGCCTCTGTACATTCGGCTCGGGTATGCCATAATCTGGTTATCCATACAGTAGTTTCAAAACTCCAAATTCAAGGCGATCACGATGGACGACAATAGGAAAAAGGCGCTCGCGGCGGCGCTTGGGCAGATCGAAAAGCAGTTCGGCAAGGGCTCGGTCATGCGTCTGGGCGATGGCAGCGCGGCCAAAAATATTGAAGCGGTTTCGACCGGCTCCATTGGTTTGGACGTGGCGCTCGGCATCGGTGGGCTGCCCAAGGGCCGGGTCATTGAGATTTATGGGCCGGAGTCTTCGGGTAAGACCACGTTGACGCTGCAGGTCGTCGCTGAGGCACAAAAAGCCGGTGGCACCGCGGCTTTCGTCGATGCAGAGCACGCGCTGGATCCGCAATACGCCGAAAAACTCGGCGTCAACGTCGATGATTTGTTGGTCTCGCAGCCCGATACCGGCGAGCAAGCGCTAGAGATCACCGACATGCTGGTGCGATCCGGCGCAGTGGATGTCATCGTTGTCGACTCGGTTGCGGCGTTGACGCCCAAGGCTGAGATCGAGGGTGATATGGGCGATTCGCACGTCGGCCTGCAGGCACGATTGATGTCGCAGGCATTGCGTAAGTTGACTGGCAATATCAAGCGCTCGAATGCGATGGTGATCTTCATCAACCAGATTCGCATGAAGATTGGCGTGATGTTCGGTAGTCCTGAAACCACTACCGGCGGTAATGCGTTGAAGTTCTATTCCTCGGTGCGTCTGGATATCCGCCGTATTGGCGCGATCAAAAAGGGCGACGAAGTCGTCGGCAACCAAACCCGGGTCAAGGTCGTCAAAAACAAAGTCTCGCCGCCGTTTCGCACGGCCGAGTTTGAGATTCTTTACGGCCAGGGCATATCGCTTGAGGGCGAGTTGATCGATCTGGGCGTCGAGCACAGCATCGTCGATAAAGCCGGCTCCTGGTATAGCTACAACGGTGACCGCATCGGTCAAGGCAAGGAAAACGTGCGCGAGTTCTTGCGCGAGAACACCGATATTGCTGCCGACATCGAATCCCGGATCCGCGCGGTGTTGCTGCCGCCGCCGGGCGAGGCCGTGGTAGATGAGGACGAGGCGGCGGAAGCGCCATCATCCTGAGCGTACGGCCTGGCGATAAGGCGCAGCGGTCGGAATCAGAGCTGACGCCGGCCCAGTGCCGGCGTCGTGCTATGGACGCACTGGCCCGGCGCGAGCACTCGCGTTTTGAGCTGGAGCAAAAACTCACGCGCGCGGGATTTGACGATGCGGTGATCGAGGTCACGCTCGACCAGCTGGTCGATGATCGACTGCTGTGCAATACACGTTTTGCGCAGTCGTTTATTTCCAGTCGGGTGCGCAGCGGTAAGGGTCCCAGGCGCATCCAGGCCGATTTGCGCCAACGTGGTTTGGGCGATGCCGATATCTCGGCCGCAATGGCCGCTGCGGATGTGGATTGGTCTGCGCTGGCGTTGGAGGTCTGTCAGCGCAAATTTGGCCACGCGCCGGCGCGCGACTTTAATGAGCTTGCCAAGCGGGCCCGGTTTTTGGCCTATCGTGGATTTGATTCAGAAACCGCACGCAGCATCGCCAGCACGGGTAGCTCTGTGGAATAATTAAAGGCATGAAAGCCTTGTCCAGCCGGGCGCTTCGCGAAGCGTTTCTCGGATATTTTGAATCCTGCGAACACACGGTCGTCTCCAGCTCACCGCTGGTGCCGGGCAATGACCCGACGCTGTTGTTCACCAATGCCGGCATGGTGCAGTTCAAGGATCTGTTTCTCGGCAATGAGACGCGCGATTATGTGCGCGCGACGACCTCGCAACGGTGTGTGCGGGCGGGCGGCAAGCACAACGACCTGGAGAACGTCGGCTATACCGCGCGGCATCTGACCTTCTTCGAAATGCTCGGCAACTTCAGTTTTGGCGACTACTTCAAGCGCGATGCCATCCGGTTTGCCTGGCAGTTTGTCACCGAAGTGTTGGAGATTCCGACTGAGCGTTTGTGGGTGACGGTCTACAAGGACGATGATGAGGCCGCTGCCATCTGGATCGACGAGGTGGGCGTGCCTGCGGATCGTCTTTCGCGGCTGGGCGATAAGGACAATTTCTGGCAGATGGGGGATACCGGTCCGTGCGGGCCGTGCAGCGAGATCTTTTTCGATCATGGTCCGGGCGTAGCGGGCGGTCCGCCGGGCAGCCCGGATGAGGATGGTGATCGTTACGTCGAGATTTGGAATCTCGTTTTCATGCAGTTTGATCGCGACAGCGAGGGCACGCTGACGCCACTGCCGAAGCCGTCGGTTGACACCGGCATGGGTCTGGAGCGCGTCTCGGCGGTATTGCAGGGCGTGCACAGCATCTATGAGACGGATCTGTTCGTGCGCCTGACCGGGGCGGTCGCCAAGGCCGTGGGCGTGCCGGCATCAGACAACGCGTCGCTGCGTGTAATCGCCGATCATATTCGCGCGTGTGCGTTCCTAATTACCGACGGCGTGCTGCCTTCGAATGAGGGTCGCGGCTATGTTTTGCGACGTATCATCCGCCGCGCGGTGCGTCATGGCTACATGCTCGGTCAGCAGCAACCGTTCTTTAATTCGTTGGTTGCCGCACTCGTTGATGAGATGGGCGAGGCTTATCCGGAGCTTGCCAAGTCCGCGGATCACGCCCAGCGCGTACTCGAGCAAGAAGAATTGCGCTTCGCGCAGACGATCGAGCAGGGTATGACACTGCTGGAGTCAGCTATCTCCGCGCTTGAAGGCACCCAGCTAGATGGCCAGACCGCATTCAAGCTCTACGACACCTATGGATTCCCGCTGGATCTGACCGCCGATATCGCCCGCGAGCGAGCGCTCACGATTGATAAGGACGGTTTCAAAGCGGCGATGCAGGCGCAGCGTGAGCGTGCGCAGGCGGCCAGCAAATTCGGTGCAACCGGTGCTGAGGCATTGAGTGTTGATGAATCGACCGAATTCTCAGGCTACGAGCGTACCGCCACCGACGCCGAGCGCGTCTCAGCATTGTTTGTTGACGGTCAGCCTGTTGAAAAGATCTCTGCCGGGCAGGACGCGGTCGTCGTGCTCGATGGCACGCCGTTTTATGGCGAGAGTGGTGGACAGGTTGGCGATACCGGTGAGTTGCGCAGCGACAATGTGACGTTTGTCGTCAAGGACACACAGAAGCAGGGCAAGACGTACTTGCACTTCGGTTCGCTTGAGATTGGATCGCTCGCGGTCGGCGAGCGGGTTGCGGCGACGGTGAACCGTGAGCGTCGTGACGCCATTCGTTTGAATCACTCTGCCACCCACCTGTTGCACGCGGCGCTGCGAGAGATCCTGGGCGAGCACGTTACCCAAAAAGGGTCTCTCGTCGATGCTGATAGATTTCGCTTTGATTTCTCGCACTTTCAGCCGATCGATGATGAGACGCTGCGGCGTATAGAAGAATTCGTGAATGCCGAAATTCGCATCAATAATGAAGCTGAGACTAGAGTCTTGCCCTACGATGAGGCAATCGAACAGGGTGCACTGGCATTGTTTGGTGAGAAATATGAAAGCGATGTTCGGGTCGTGCGCTTGGGCGAGTTTTCGATGGAGCTGTGCGGTGGCACACACGTGCGGCGGACCGGTGACATCGGGCTGTTCAAGATTACGTCAGAATCCGGTGTTGCCTCCGGTGTACGACGGATTGAGGCGGTAACCGGTGTCGGAGCGCTGACATTTGTCGCCAGCCATGACGCGGCGCTGGGTCGGCTGTCGTCGTTGGTGCGTGCTAGCGGCGAGGCAGCAGTCGACAAGGTGGACCAATTGCTGTTGCGCAACAAGGCACTGGAGAAAGAGCTCGCCGACTTACGCCGGCAGTTGGCGACCGGTGGTTCCAGTGATCTGAGCCAGCAAGCGATCGACGTGGGCGACATTCGTGTATTGGCCGCGCGCATCGACGGTGTGGATGCCAAGTCACTGCGTGATGCCGTAGATCGGCTGCGTGACAAACTGGGAGAACGCAGTGTTGTCGTGCTCGGTGCCGAGGATGAAGGCAAGGTCAGACTGGCTGCCGGGGTTGCGAAGCCCGTCACAGATTTGATTAAAGCGGGAGACTTGGTGCGGCATGTTGCCGAAGGGGTCGGTGGCAAAGGTGGCGGTCGCCCGGATTTTGCTCAGGCTGGCGGGTCACAACCGGAAAATCTCGACGAATCATTGGCTTCTGTTGAGGGCTGGATCCAGCAACGAATCGGTTAGCGGCAGCGGCAGCTTAAAGCGCCACCATAAATGGTACGTAATCACTCGTATTTTCCGTAAATACAAGACATTACATTCACCATTATCTGCAAGATTATGTGTTCATGATTTTGCATTATTGTCCCAATTGCGGTCTAATCAAATGGCTCCTAGATAGCGGGTTATTGCTGTTAGGTGTGTGCGAATCTGAAAAAACGCCATAAAAAGAGCCATCGTCGGGCAGACAAATGGTCACTCAGGACGTTTTTTTGGAATAAAGGTTGGATTGCTTGGGCGAGTTGAGAGGCTTGTGGCGGCCCGACCGATTGATCGGCAGGCGAGGATTGCCTGCTGTGGGAGCTTCGGGAGATTCAATAAAAATGTTAATACTGACCCGTCGGGTGGGAGAGACCGTTGTGATCGGAGAGGATGTTTCCGTAACGGTATTGGGCGTCAAAGGTAACCAGATCCGTCTGGGTATCAACGCGCCAAAACATGTTTCCGTGCATCGCCAGGAAATTTTCGATCGCATTCAAAGTGAGGCTGAACAAGAGGCGCCACTGAAGAAAGTCGAACCCAGTGCCTGAACCGGATAGCGGCCTTTCGGCCGCTATGCCTTTATACCTTTACCCTCAACCAGTTTTTACATAGACTTACGCGCCCGATGCGGAGTAGACGCTTGCGTCTTGGGAAGCAGCGGAGAGATGGCTGAGTGGTCGAAAGCGCTCCCCTGCTAAGGGAGTATGGGTTAATAGCCCATCGAGGGTTCGAATCCCTCTCTCTCCGCCACATTACAACGCGCCTGTAGCTCAGTTGGATAGAGTACCTGGCTACGAACCAGGCGGTCGGAGGTTCGAATCCTTCCAGGCGCGCCATACGAAAAATGGGCCCCTTTAGGGGCCCGTTTTGCGTATGGCTTTTTTGCAAGGTTCGAACCGTACCGCGCGTAAGCGCGGAGGTTCGCACCGAGGCGAGCGAAGTGAGCCGACAATCGACCGGCGAAGCCGTCGTTAATCCTTCCAGGCGCGCTATACGATAAAACGCTATCCCGATCGGATGGCTTTTTTCGTATCCGTGGCGCTGGAAGCGATGAAAACCTCAAGGTTCGACCAATTGCGACTTCTCACACTCTTCGCATTGGCTGTTTTGCGCGGTAGACCAGCGAGCGCCATAGCCACTCGAGTGGGCCAAATCGGAATCGGTTCAACCACACTTGCGACCAAATCAACATGGCGATAAAGGTCAGGGCAACCACCAGCATGAGTTGTGTCAACGCGATATCGCCATACAGCCCAAAGCCATAGCCGACGCCCAGCGTGGTACCGATCAGCGTACAGGCGATGTAGTTGGTAAACGCCATGCGACCCACAGCTTGCAGGGCCTTCATTTTGAACCCAAAAGACACGAGCGCGGAAATCAGGCAACAATAGGCAAGGCCACCGAGATAGCCATCGAGCGATGCCATCCATTGATTGAGGCTGTAGCGGTCAAAGTCGTAGTTGCTGTCTGTCAGCGCATTGACCTGGACGACGTCCAGCCCCCAAGCGGCGACCAACAATACGACCCCAAGCGGTAACGTGACGCGCACTGACCATGTGCCGCGCAATAAGCCAGTTCGGTATAAGGTCATACCACAGAGCATCAAGCCGAGCGTCACCAACCAAAAACCGCCAAGCAAAAAATAAAACAACAGGTACTCGGCACCGCCGATGGCACGGTGCAACACGCGCGGTCCGATGGGTCCGTTCTGGCGCAAGACCTCTTCGGCAATCTGTTCGGGGCTTGGCGCCCAGAACAGGGGTTTGAGTTCAGCGCGCAGGACCGGGTCGAACACCGGCCCGGCTGCGAACACGCATTGCCATGCGGTGCCAATTATCAAGATCGCGAGACTGGTGATGATTAATGTGCGGGTCTTCAGGTTCAAGAACAAAATCGCAAGCAACCCGGTGACCCCATAAATAAACAGGATGTCACCCTCCCAAATCGTAAACAGATGCACGGCGCCAAAGACACACAACCAGGCCGTGCGCCGAAACAGCACACTGCGTCCAGCACCACGTTGGGACAGCCTTGTCCACATCATCATTAACCCGGCCCCGTATAGCGCCGTAAAAATCGTCCGCCACTTATCGTCGACCAGAAATTTCTGCGTCAGCGCGATCAGTCGATCCGTTTCCGTGAGCCATAGAGAGGAATTTATGTAAAACGCGAACGGCATCACCATCGATTTGATGTTCACAATGAAAATGGCCATAACCGCGAGGCCGCGAAGTACGTCGAGATAGTCGATACGCTCCTGCACCAAAATAGGGCCAAGATCCGTGTTTTGTGTGGTTTGCATCATTAAATTCAGACCGTTACGTCATATGCAGCATTGTGACGCGATCGTTGTCCTTCGGTCGACCTCTCATTTGTATAAATTTCGTTCAAGTTTTTCCGCCGAATGTCCGCTACTGAATCAGTACAAGGATTCATGGCGCCGCGAGCTTGCGAATCCAAGGTGTGTGTTGGGCAGAAATGGTTAGCGTTATTTTGCCTGGGAGGCGGTCATGAGCGGCGTCAAAAATGTGTTTTTCGTAGACGACGATGAGGCATTCCTCTACGTCGTTGAGCGCACGTGCAAAGCAATCGATTCGGTCGGTCGCCTGGATATCGCCGTTAACGGGCAGATTGCGCTGGATATGTTGAACCACTGGCTGGAGGAAAATACGCCACTGCCAGATATGATCTTTGTCGACATCAATATGCCGTGCATGGATGGCTTCGAATTTCTTGAACAATTCAAGCGCATGCGCGAGCAAACGTCAGCGCTTAAATCGATCATCCCGATTGTCATGCTGACCTCATCGCAGCACGAGGAAGACAAGCAGCGCGCTTTCCAGACGCAAGTCGTCAACGAATTCGTGATCAAGCCCAGTAACGTTGCCGAGATGGAATATGTCATCAGACACCAAACAGAGTGGCAAGCTGATATATCAAACGCTGTTTGAACAGGGTCCCATCGCAACCTTACTCGTTAATCAGTCCGGCAAAATCGATCTGGCCAATCATCACGCAGCGTCGTTATTCGGCTATTCCAATCGTGAGTTGACGGGCGTCGATCTGTCACTATTGCTACCCTCGCAAAATCAAACCGTGCTGCGTGATCTGATCGACCGGCCATCTGGCGCGCTACCCAATTGCACGATAGAGACAGACGGTACTGCACTTCAGCCGAGTCTATTCGAGCAAGGGCTCGCGAAAGCTTACTTTGGCCGACACAAGAGCGGTGCCATGATTCCTGTAGAGATCGGTTTGCATCCCGTTCAGGTTGGCACGAAGACTTACATCATCAGTTCAATTGTTGATCTGACGGGGAGACAAGAAATCGGAAAGCACGCTCAGGAGCGTTCCGATGAGATCAGTGAATTTTCCTATCGCACATCGCACGACCTGAAGTCACCCTTATCTACCGTCGGTGGATTGATCGATTTCGTTATCGAAGATATCGAACAGGGCAACTTGACTGACGCGGCAGAGGGTGCGCACAAAATTAAACGGATTACCGAGCGCCTCAATCATCTGGTCGAGGATATTCTGAAACTGACCAAAGCTGATCATATTAACGAGGCGCAGGCGATATTTGATTTTGATGCCTATTTGGCGGCAGCAATAGAAAAACACGAACAGCTTCGAACAGAATACGGGGTCGAGTTGCGAGGTAACTTCATGCACCGCAAGCCGCTCATGACTCAGACCACACGCCTGTCTCAGGTGTTGGATAATCTTGTCAGCAACGCGATCAAATACTCTGATCAGTCCAAGCAAGACCGTTTTGTCAGTGTGCGTACCTTCACGGATGCGAGCACGTTCTATATTCAGGTGGAAGACAACGGTATCGGCATCCCGAAGCAGCAGCATGCCGAGGTGTTCTCGATGTTTAAGCGATTCCATACCGACGCTCTAGCGGTTGAAGGCAGCGGTTTGGGTTTGTACATGATCAAGAAGCATGTCACGAAAATAGACGCGCAGATTTCATTTGAGAGCACTGCCGAGGGTACGACGTTCTATTTGGAGTTGCCGCTCGCAGCGGTGCAGGCTCCGGCAGAATGTGCCGCATGATCTGTGAATTCGTAGCGATCGCTCGCCTATAAAGGTAGCCATCTCCCAGAATCCGGCTTATTCCACGATTCTGCCGTCGCGCGGTAGCTGGCGAGACGGTGACCGCGACATTACCTGTCTTGTGACTGGCCTTGGCGGCGCCTTGTTGGACCGGTCGGTCGAGGGCGGCTAACGGTACCAGGGCGACGCCATCGCATCGCTACGCCGTTCGGTCTAGACTGCCAGTCCATGAGTGACTCTGCAGTCAGTAACGATCAGTTCGTTGCGAGCATCATTGACCGAGGGCGTATTGGTGCCTTGCAGGTTCGGGTCATTGTGCTGTGCGTGTTTTTCAACATGCTGGATGGTTTCGACATCACCGCCATGGCCGTGGTTGCCAGCGCTGTGGGCAATGAGCTGAACCTCTCCGACGATCGCATTGGCTGGATCTTCAGTATGGCACTGGCCGGTATGATGGCCGGCGCGATGTTGCTGGCACCGTTGTCGGATCTCATTGGGCGGCGTCGGTTGATCATCGCCTCGCTGGGTTTGGTCGGCGTGTCGATTATCTTCACGGCACAGGCGGACTCGCTAGCCGCATTACTCGCCTTGCGTTTTATTAGCGGACTGGGAGCCGGCGCGATCATCGCATCCCAAGCAGCGCTGGCCGCGGAATACAGTCCCGAACGATACCGCACGCTGGCGGTGGCACTGGTGACCGCCGGTTATCCACTCGGCGCGATGATGACATCGGTTGTGGCGGGATTTCTGATGCCCGAATACGGCTGGCGCGGCATGTTTTTGGCTGGCGGCGCCGTGACCGTATCAATGGCATTGGTGGCCGCTGCCCTGTTGCCAGAATCGTTGAAGTTTCTTGCACAACGCCAGCCGGTTGGTGCATTGCAGCGCGTGAATCGGATCCTCACGCAGCTCAAACAACCAAGCATTGACGCGCTACCGAAACCGCACGGTAACGCCTCGCCGGTGCAACCGTCTTTTGTGCAGACGTTTTTGCAGTTGTTCGCCGTTGACTATCGGCGTACCACGTTGCGATTGTGGTTAGCATTCTTTCTGTCCTTCGCGACGCTATATTTCCTGATGAGCTGGATTCCGAAGTTGATGATGGCCGCCGGGTTTGACGAGTCGATTGGGCGCTTCGCATTTTTCTTGTTCAATCTCGGCGGTGTGATTGGGATCTTCCTGATGGGACTGGTCGCGACGCGGATGATGCTCACAACGCTGATATTGATCATGTTGCTCACATCGGCCATCGGAATGCTCGTGTTCGCGCTAGTGCCGGCGGTTGAGCCGATTTTATTGGCTTTGATATTTATGATTGGCGTTATGCAGCAAGGCGGGTTCACCGGGCTCTACGGCATTGCTGCGAAGGCGTATCCCACATCGATGCGTAGCACCGGCATCGGCTGGGCGGTTGGGCTTGGCCGTTCGGGTGCGGTCGTAGGCCCTGCGGTGGCCGGTTATCTCATTGCATTTGGATTCGACCTGTCGGCCAATTTTCTGGTGTTTGCCGTACCACTATCTGTGGCGGCTGTATTGGCGTATTCACTGAAAATCCGCTAGCGCCAGCGGTAATCGGGATATAGCCCGATTTTTTTGACCCGTTTTCCGGACGAATTGCGCCTATATCAATGGGCGCAAAATATTTCGACCGGAGACAGGCTGTGAGTACGCGACACAAATTTCTAAAAATACTGATATTCGTTGTTTCGACGCTAATTGCTGGGAATACATGGTCAGCGACCTGTGATGAGCGTTGGCCTTCGCCAGAGTTTTATTTCGATAATGGCGGCGTGACGCCGATTGACAATGAAGACGGCACGTTCGACTACGACATTACGATCAATCTGGTCGTCACTAAGCCACCGGCGGGCGGTGGCTCTTTGAGTTTCGAGTTGTTCGGAGAGCGTTATACAGGGAGCGCTACGTTCCGTGCATTCGGTGTCGAAAGACGGCAGGCACAAGTTCGGATGTTCCTCGATGGCCAACCGATTGGCCAGAAAAAAATTGTCTATGAGGGTGAGTTTGGGCTGATTCTGCCGCCGGCGCCCAGCTTCACCACTCAATTGGTAGGTAACCGACTGACGGCGATGAACACCTCTGCCAATACGAATGGTGTCTTCATTCTCTATACGTGGGATTTCGACTTACAGGCTCGTCCCAGTATCGTGCAGGAATTCGATCCACCCGAGGTCATTTACCCGCAAACGCCGGGGACCTATTGCGTGCGACTCTGGGCGCAGGAGCGATCCAGATTCGGCGGCCAAGCGTTCGATCCACTTGATCAAAATTACGCAGCCTATTACGAGGTAGCCATTGAAGAGGACGCGCCCATAGCGGCGTTTGACACGGATGTCCTTGGACGCTTAGCGCGTTTCGACAATACATCGAGTCATCCAGCCCTGAAGGCGATGAGCTACAGCTGGGATTTTGGCGACGGAACGGTTTCGACCGCTGAAAATCCGCAACATACCTATGAGCAGCCGGGTAACTATCTGGTGCGCTTGACCGCGACGGATCCGGAGGGCGACGAGGACACCGCCGAACAGGATGTCATGACCGAGTATGCACTGGTCATCGAAGCAACGGCAGATGACCAGCTTGCGCAGGATGTTGAGCACCTGGTCCAGGTCGATGTCTACAACTACGAGCGAGATGACATTGATAACCTCACACTCGACCTGGGTCTTGATCCATCTTTTATCGAGCAGGAGGGCATTGCACGACCAGGTGTGCTGAAGCTGCTCGGGAAGGACCAGTCGTTTACAACCTACTACACGATTGTTCCGCGTGCTGCCGGTGATACAACGATCACACTCACAGGCCAGGGTGATCTGGTTGCCGGTGGTACGGCACAAGCGGCAGTTGATCTACCCGTCAGTGTATTGCCGGATGTCACCGTGTCGATCAGTGCACCGTCAGTTCAGGCGGCCGGTGAGGAGGTCACGGTCACACTGACAGTCACTAACAACGAAGATTTCTCACTGGACGGCATTCGCACAGATTCGTTGGTGATCACACCAACCACACTATTGACTCGCTTGTCCGGACCAGTCGGACCAAACGGTCAGGACCCGCGCGTCAATCCGCTGAGTTTGGGACCCGGCGAGACAACGACTATTACCTGGACGTACCGCACAGAGGGGACCGGCGTAATCGACCTCAACGCTGTAATGTCATTCAACCAAGTGAACGGGGAAGGGCGCTTTAGTCGGTCGGCCCAGACTCGTTTTGCAGTAGATACGGCGGCGCTGGAGCTGCGGCAGTTGCGGATGTCTGGTGGGCCGCCGCCACCAGGCTCGTTCACGTTGTTACGTGGACAGATCGCTAACGTAGGCAATTACGATGTAACCGGTATCGATTTCCTGCTGGCCGGTAGTCAACCACGCATCACCCACCTTGAGCGGCTCGTCAGTGAGCTGTCGCCAGATATCTCTCCCCGCATCGCGCGGCTCGTGCCTGGCGAGGTGCGCGAATTCATCATTCCCATCGGGGTTCAGCTCGATGTCGGTTCAGCCAGTCGCTACACGCTGCCAGTCCAGTTCAGTGGTATTGCTGAGGTCGGCGGCGAGGATGTTGACGTCATCATCGACACAATTCTGCGTGATGATCTGGACCGCTCGCGGTATTGGGTCGACATCCTCGATGAGGTGCGCTCTCTGTTGGTTAATAACGT
>JBCCZN010000071.1:0-12318 GCA_039187375.1 Pseudomonadota bacterium | reverse complement strand
GTCGTAGCCCCGTTGCTGAGTGACTACGGCGTGCCAACGCTCTTACTCCACAGTGAGGAAGATGAGCTGGTACCACCCTCTCACAGCGAGACCATTGCGGCAGCTTCAGATGAGGTCATCTCATTAAATGTAATCGCAAACGCCGGATCCCACGAAGTGTTTCCGGCACTGCTACCACTTCGCTGCCGGGAAATTATGACATGGCTCTCGATCAAGCTGGATGATGTCAATCTGCGCAAAACCTGCGACGATATCGACGTCACCGATCCGGATGGATTGATGTCGCAATTTGGAACCGGTGAACCTAAGAAATGATTCAGACCGTCCTAGACTATTTCGCAGGTCCATTGGGCAAACTTGAGCTTGTCGCAACGCTCTTGTTGATGGTCAATGTCTATTTGCTGGGCCAACAAAAACTCAGCAATTATGCATTCGGTTTTGTTGGTGTCGTGCTGTTCGGTTTTCTGTTCCGTGAATTCAAGCTCTACTCGGATATGTTGCTGCAGTGGGCCTTTTACGCCCCGCTACAAATCGTCGGCTTCATTTTGTGGAAATACGGTCGCACGCTTGGTGCAAGCGACCCACAGAATGAGCTGAACAGCATGCAAGTGGTGACACTACCGGGCAAATGGTGGCCAGTGCTGATAATCGCGATCACGGGCACCACATTGGCGCTCGGTTCCTATATGGCCAACAACACCGATGCGAGCTTCCCGTATGCGGACGCACTGACCACAACAATGAGCATTGCCGCCAGCATCCTCATGCTGAAAAAGATCATCGAGAACTGGCTGTTATGGATCGTTATGGATTTGATCGCGATTCCCGTCTACGCGATGAAGGGGCTCTATGTGACCGCCGGCCTGTACGGTGTGTTTCTGGTATTAGCCACGCTCGGACTGGCACGTTGGTTGAGCGATTATCGACGCCTGGTATCCCCACCGGAAAGCGTCGATGCCTAGACGCGGTCTCACACTTGGCAAATTCATGCCATTACATCATGGCCACGCGTTATTGCTACGCGCGGCTGCTCTGCATTGTGATGAACTCACGGTATTGGTCGGTATGACGCCAGACGATCCATACGATATTGAGCAACGAATGCACTGGATCGATCAGTTGTTGTCCGAGTTCACCGATGATCGCTTGTCACTAACACTCGTCGCCGATCCCGACCCAGACCCGAACGTCACCAAAGACGCCGATGGCACCGTGGTCGATGAGGCTTACTGGGCACAGTGGTTATCGCAGAACGCAGAGCACCTTAATGACATCGATCACGTGTTTACCTCGGATCGTTACGGTCAGCAGATCGCCGAGCGAATTGATGCGCGCTGGTTTCCCGTCGACCCGGACCGTGAGGTCGTGCCGATCACAGCAACCAATATTCGTACCGACCGCTTTGCGGCTTTTTCGTTTGTGCATGATGTTGCCAAGCCTGATGTCTGTCTGACCGTGGCGGTCGTCGGCGCCGAGTCCACGGGCAAGTCCACACTCGTGAAACACCTGGCCGAGCACTACGACACCCACTACGCACCCGAATGGGGACGCATCATCAGCGAAGCGCATAGCGAACTAACCACATCTGATTTCGATGCCATTGTCACGATGCAATGCGAGATGATCCGCAGCGCGCAAAGACTGGGTAACGGCTTGTGTTTCACGGATACCGAAGCGATTACCACTGCGCTGTTCGCACCCATTTATCTTGGTCACGAACACGCACCCTCACAGCAACAAGCAATCGCACAACAGATCGACTTGTATTTGCTACTCGACGTATCGGTGCCCTGGATTGACGATGGCACGCGGGTGCTTGATCACGATTCGCGCCAGCGCTTCCATACCGCACTAATGTCAACGCTTGAGAATCTCAATAAACCGTTTCAACTCATTGGCGGTGAGTCTCACAGCCAGCGGCAACGACAAGCCGTAGCGGCAGTCGATGCGCTTTTGTCGCGCTAGTCGGAAAGCCTACTGTCAGGCAAAAAAATACGCCGGTGTGGACGAACCACACCGGCGCATTGTTGATTGCCTCAGTATGTCGATTAGAACGTAAAGCTCAAATCGATAGAGGCGGTGCGTCCCGGCTCGGAGAAACGCTGGAACCCAGGGCCTGCAACAACCGGATCAGAACCCGGTACCGGTGCAACCCCAGAGAAGAAACCACCGTTGCCGATGCGAACACTGTTCGCCACTTCCCAGCGCAGATAGTCTTCGTCGAACAGGTTGCGTACGCCGAATGACAGTCGTGCATTGGCTGCTTCAAACTGATAATAAGCGAACGTATCTACCGTCATCCACGAATCGGTAAATACGACCGGCCCACCACCGTTGTTCAAGTTGGTAATGCTGGCATCGTCGGTCTCTGGACGCTCATCCGTCCAGACAACAAAGCCCTCAACACCCCACTTACCAGACGGCGCAACATAGTTCACACCCAGCACCGCCGAGTCCGGTGATTCAGATGCCAAAGCGTCACCATCTTCAAACAGGAAGCCACCACCAAAAGTCTCCGGGCCATTCGATTCATGTGTCGCACTGACGTGCGCATAACCGAATCGCATGCTCCAAGACTCGTTGAACTGGTAGCGTGCGTCGACCTCAAAACCGGTTGCCTGCACTTCACCCACGTTCTGAGCCTGAACAAAGTCATCAGCAGTTACCGTATTGGTGGTACAACCGAAACGTCCGCAACTGAGGAAACTCACAGGCTGCGGATAGGGTGTACTCAAGCTCACCGATTGAATCAGATTATCGTAATCGCTCTGGAATGCGGTCAGTGCGATACGAGCCCGATCAGACGTGTACGTGTAGCTCAACTCAACATTAGTCGATTTTTCCGCTTCCAGATTCGGATTCGAAATTTCATCATAATCGGAGAATTGTTGGCCTGTCGCTAAATCCTGAATGATGCCACTGCTTACACCGAGGTACAGATCCTGAGTCGTCGGCGCTTTGTAGCCTTGACCGACAGACAATCCAATTCGATGTCCATCAACCGGTTCGAACGCAACGCCGATCTCACCAACCGTTGCACCGAAATCAGCGCTTTGCACGGTGTCACCCGTCGGATCAGTGAAAAACGGTGCGACCTGTGGGTCATACTCTGTGTTGTCGTAGCGCAAACCTGCGACCAGCGTCCATTGGTCATTCAATGCAATTTCATCACGCGCGTACAGTGTGAAACGAGTGCTGTCGGTATCCGGGACCCAAGTGTTGTCGACGTTGAAAGAACGTTCACCACTGTCCATGGACAAGCCGTTATAGCGAATGTCGTAGAGACGGTTGGTAACCGTGCCATCCCGATATTGCAAGCCGTATACAAACGTGTTGGCCATGTCACCGATGTTGAAGGCCTTATCGAAATCCAGGCTTACGACATTAGTACGCTGGCGGAAGGCGCGGTCCTCGGTGCGCAAATAATCATCACTTGGATCTGGCGTAAATGCACTGTAGCCGAATCGCGTAATACCGCGGGTGATCAATTCCTGATGATCAGCGCGAACCGACATACGATCAAACATGGCCAGCTCTGCATTCGTCCATTCAAATTCGAAACCGCCGCGAGCACGGTTGTTCGTATCATCAGTTACGAAGTCGAAGTAGTTTGCGGATTGACGCGATAACGGCTGACCTTGTGCCTCACGATCTGTGTCTTCGTAGACAAAGCCGATACGCATGTCACGGCTCAGGTAATAATCCACCTTGGCCATGAGCGTACGTGCCTCACGATCAAACGGATCCGCCTGACCGCGATCAGGACCAAGGATATCCTCACCGCTGCTGTGCGATTCAGTCTCGTTGCCATCACGCAGGACATACATGAACAGGGTTTCGAAGTTGCCGAAGCGGTTAGCCGCTGCCACCGACAACATCGCCTCATCAGAGCGCTGATCGAATCCAGTTCTTGCCTGAAACTCCGAGTCATCCTCTACGCCCAAATAATCACGTGGACTTTTGGTGACATAGTTGACCGAACCAGCCAATGAACCGTTACCGTCAGTCACTGCATTCGGACCACGCGAAATGCGGACTGCTTTCACTGTCTCGATTTCGATGGCACCGCGGCTGGAGCCAAACATGCCATATGGTGCAAACGACGGCGGGTTCAATGTTTCACCCTGATCAATGCCGTCGACCGTAACAGCGACGAAATCGCCCTCAAGACCACGGATATTGAAACCGTCATCATTGAAGCGGTTCCCGGAGTCGTTTACCTGCACTCCGGGGATATAGCGAACTGTATCCTCGATGGAGTCGGTCATTTCACGTACAAAGTCATCGGCGTCGAGGCCAGTGCGCCAATCGCTCTCTTGCACCTCTTCAGAACCAACAACGGTCTCATCAAGCCTCTCAAGACTCTCGTCCTGCGCTTGCGCAATCAGGGGCAGACTCAGCGTAGCCAAGAATACCCCAGCTAATGGATGTCTCATTTTGCATATCCCATTGGTGTGGCTGTTGCCGGGGAATCGGCAACAGACGTTCGGTCGATTGATGTAGAAGCTCGCATCGCACGATGGTTCGAGGACTCCGGCAACTCGATTGCCGTTACCGCTCGCGCGCTTTGCCAGGAAATTGAGATAGTGCCGAACTCACCATCTCCCAGAATGCGTTCGTCGACCGGATTAGAGATATCCAGATCAACCGTTTTGTATGTATGACCGCCGTGTTCTCTTGCGGCTTCAAGATGCAGCCGAAATCGGGTGCCGGACACCATCTGACCGCGATCGTCGCGGCCGTCCCATTGCACCGTGTACGTACCCGGTCGGCGCGTAGAGCGGGCAAAGCCATCCAGGATCGTCTCGTCATCACGTCCCACCGCACGCCACCATTTGCGATTCTCTTGCGCCCAGCGCGAGGAGTCTCCTAGCAATAAGAGATTGCGCACCGGCGCTCGGCTCTCATCTGAAATCCAAAGCGCCACGTACGGTCTGCGGTATTTGCCAACGTCCTGCTTGGGAATTTCGTAGGTGATCATCATGTTGGCCGCGAGCGGCGATGACTCGACAATCTCACTCGCACGCCAACCGACTGACGCCAGCTGTCGCCCACTGGGCATGACCAGTAGCGCATCGATGGCATCCTGCGACTCGATCCACTTCATCGCATCACTGGGTAATACGCTGGCTGCCATCGTTGCGACCACATCGGCAGCCATTGCAGAGTCAGCGATCACGTAGCTGGCCGTCGGTTTCGCGACTGGCCAACCATCTCGCGTTGCCACAATGTGACTAAACTGCTTGCGCCCAATCTGACGCGCGCGCGATTGATGCGCGCTTGCCGCAATTCCGCGATTGGATAAAGCAACAACTCCATGGGTCGCTTCGCCGTCGGCATGCTCTGAGGTCACACCGACCTGCCATGGCGCACTATCGGAGTTTCTCCCGCGGTATAGTGCATCGCCACCAATGTCGACCTTGATTCCGGTCGCGCCCGGAACGACATCAGCAATTGCGTCCGCAACGCGATCGATGATGTAACCCTTAGCTATGCCGCCTACATCGAGCATCACCGTATCCGGCAGCGTGTAGGCACCGGCTCCTGGCCGTGGCAGATCAATCAACTTTAACTGCCTGGCAATTGCGCGCACCTCACGGCGATTGGGCACCTCTTGATCTGCAACGGCTTGCTGCCAACGCTTTCGAATGCTGCCCATCTTGCAGCTGAATGCGCCATCCGTTCGCGCTTCCCAGTCAATACATGCGCTGATCACCGTGGCAAGGTCATTGGATAGGGCTGTTGTCGATCGATCGCGATTCAAAATCGACAGTTCACTATCGTCGCGATAGCTCGAAAACACCTGCTCGAGCCGTTCCACCTCCGTTAGCGCTGCAGCAAAACCACGCTCACGCGCCGCTGCATCGCCAGAGATAACGGTAATGTCCATGCTGGTGCCGAGGACATTTTCGTAGTGTTGCGACTGCGCAGTCGCCGTGACGCACACAATCGCCGCCAGGCTCAGCACGATGCCTTTTGTATACAGTGAATATTTCATAACAGCGACACGACGCAGCGCCGGCTGCGTCGCTTGATTGAGTGCTTTAATCGCTACCGTTCGAAGCCACTTGAGTTTGGGTCTGCGTTTTGGGCGCACTGCCCCAACGCGGTGGCATAGGATCATCAAGGTTGACGTAGCCATCATGACTGCCGTCATAGCGCGCGAAAATGCGGTTGCCCGATTGTCGGTATTCAGCAAATGTCATCACGCCGTCCTGATTATCATCCAGTGCGTTGAATCGTTTACTCGCTTGCTTGATGGATTTGGCTCGAAACTTCTCGATCGCCTCATCCATACGATCTTCGAATTCACTCGCATATTCATCCGCGATCAGCGTACCGTCGCCATCGAAATCCGTTGCGTCGTAATCAGCTCGCCGTTTGCCATCAAACTCCGCGCGCTCTACCCGCTCATCACCGTCCAGGTCATAGCGCACCATGACGCCTTCCAGATTGTGCGTCGTCGGCATTTCCAACATTGATCTGGCGTACGACATCTGCCGATCACGCCGCTTTTGCAGCTCCTCGGCGGTTAACTCGCTGTCTGGCTTAGGTGTCCAGTTATACGAAGGCGCCGGATCGCTGGCGTCAATGACACCGTCTTCATTGGTGTCGTAGCGCACGAAAATACGATTTCCGGATGCCGCATATTCTTCCCAAGCCATGCGCTCATCATCGTCTTTGTCCATTGCAGCAAACCGAACGTAGGTCTGCTTCGCACGACCACTTCTATCTTTTTCGAGCTGGGCGTCCATTCGGTCTTCCCACTCGTAGACGTACTCCTGTTCTTCAACCACACCGTCACTGTTCGTGTCGGTGGCATCGAAACGACTACGGCGTGATGTTTCAAATTCAATCGTGCTCACGCGGGAATCATTATCGTGATCATGATCAGCGATAAAATTCATACGACGACCCTGCCGGCGCCATCGATCCATCGTCGATTCCGTGTCTACGCTCTGAGGCGCTTCCGGTGCCGCCGCAACGGGTTGAGACTCTTCGGTGGTGCTGGCGCAACCTGCTGACGCAAGAGCAACTGCTGAAATAATTAAGGTAAGCCGTGTCATGTTGTATCCCCGCAACAATTACAGATGTCAACCAGCATAATGGCACTGTCGTAATCTAATTGCAAATCATTCGCATTTAGACAAATATTAGTACTCCGTTATGATTGCCGCACCAATAGCCGACCAGTGGTAGCGTCAGCGACGTGCAACCAAAGGTGACGTGGTCGGTACAACTCGTAGTGTTGAGATAGGCGTTAGCGTGTCAGTAATCAGGTTTTTTCGGCGGCAGAACCGCGCAGCATCGCTGCGCGTGCCGCAAATGGTGCGCTGCGTAGTAGCAACGCTTGGCATGTCAATGTTGCTCCTCGCGCACGGCGTATCAAACGCGCAGAACGCAGAACCCTGGCGTGAAGTCGATCAGCTCATGGCTCAGTGGAATACGCTGGAGCGCCAAAACGCTGCCATTCAGTCATCGTGGCGGCAACGCGAACCACTACTGCGGCTGCAACTGGAACTGCTCGAGCAAGAGAAAAAGACACTGTCGGAGTTCATTGAGTCGCGGCGGCGCAGCAACGATGAAATCGATGAACAACGTCAACAGCTGGCAGCCGAACAAGTCACACTCGAGTCACACCAAGACGCTCTGGAGCTCGCACTGGTCGAGGCTGAAAAAGCCATGCGCGCGTTGGTCACGCTATTGCCGCCCCCGCTTGCCGACGTATGGGAGGAAAAAATGCTGAGCCTGGATGCAGATCAGAACATCAATGCAAATGAGCGACTTCAATTGCTGGTCGGTCTCGTCAACACCGCAATTGAATTCGACCAACGTGTGACACTGCACAATACCTCCATGGACAATAACGCTGGCGACACAGTTGCGGTCACGCAGATCTATTTGGGCCTCGCGCAGGGCTGGTTCCGCAGTGCCGATGGCCAACTCACCGGATTTGGCAGCGCTGGCGTCGATGCGTGGCAATGGCAGGTTGATGAAACGCCCAATGCGCTGTTGGCGAACATGCTTAGCGATGTGCTCGAGATGTTGGACAACCCGTCATTAGCGGCTCCGGTTTCTCTGCCTGTGAATCTGGGGCAGCGACCATGATGCGTACGGTCTTGACAGCTTTGTTAGTTGGTCTAATGGGTTGGACGGTGACCCATTCGACCTATGCGCAATCGACGGCTGCGACCCAGATCAAGCGTGAAGTGTCTCAGTCGAGGCAACGGCTTGCACAGACGGAACAGCGCATTGCCAGCGCCAACGCCAGCCTTAACCAACGCATCCGACGCGCCGAGCAAAGCGTCTTGGAACTTCGGCGCAGTGCCGCAGAAATACAGCGCAGCAGCGACAACGAGACTTTGTCTATTGAGGTGATTGAAGGGCGCCTGCAACGTTGGAAGGAACAGGAGCGTTTCCAGCGCAGCGTCGTAATCGAATATGCGCGGACGGTTCGGCAAGATGATCTGTCCAACACGCCCTACACGGAGTTGCTAAGCGAACTGAATACCATGGTTCGTGATCTGGGCGGTCGGCTGCGACCACAATTCCAACCAGACACGGTGATCCTGCCCAGCGGGCTGGCGACGCAAGGACAGTCGGTTCAACTCGGACCGGTTCGATGGTTCGTTTACGAATCCGGTGGCGGCGTCGTATCGTCATCGCAGGTCGGACAAGAACCAACACTGACCTGGGCCTTTAGCGGCGGTGACTTGGATAATCTGCGTGATCTTGCCAGCGAAGGCACTGGCGCATTGACGCTTGACCCGACACTCGGGCGCTACATGGAACTGCAGGCCGCGCAGCAAACAGTATTTGAACATGTCTCGGCAGGCGGCATCTGGGTTATTCCCATTCTATTGTTCGCTTTGATCTCACTGTCTATTGCCGCTCACAAGACACTGCAGTTTATGCGGCTACCAACACTGGATACCGCACTGCACCGAAAACTGCAGAAGACACTGACGAGTGACTCCGGTCAGGACAATAGCGACATCCCCGCGTTCGTAAGGCCACTAGTCAATGTATTGCAGCAATCGATATCAGACAATCAGCGAGAGGATCAGATTTTTGATTACCTGCTCCAACAGCGTGCTCGGTTGAATCGGCGAATCGGAGCGATTGCTGTCACGGCCACGGTGTCTCCACTGCTGGGTTTGCTTGGCACCGTCTCAGGGATGATTAGTACCTTCAGAGCGATGACAGTATTTGGATCCGGAGATCCATCCGTGGTATCCGGGGGCATCTCTGAAGCTCTGGTCACCACCGAGCTCGGCTTGGTCGTCGCCGTGCCCTCGCTGATTGCGCACGCGCTATTGAAGCGAAAGGCTGACGCCTACGCAGCTCAGCTGGAAACCATGGCGGTTCATCTTGATGAGCGCCGACTGCCGAGTAACGCGTGACCTAGCCATGACGTTCTTAGGCATTCAAGCGAACACGACAGCTGTATGGCTGATACTTGTAGTCGCCATCATCGCCTATGGTTTGCTGTTCGATCTGTGGCTGGATAGTGGCTCGCAAAACCACAAACAAAGACGTTTCCGCGAGTGGGCCCCCTGCATCCGCACCCTGTTAAGCGCCCTGCCGCTACTCGGTCTGTTTGGCACCGTTGTCGGACTCATGCAGACGTTCCGACAAATGGCGGCAGAGCATGGGTTTGATCCCGAAACACTCGCAACCGGCGGTATTGCCGCTGCGATGTATTCGACTCAATTGGGCTTGTTAATGATGATTCCTGGCTGGTTGCTGCTATCGATGCTTGCAGGTCAACGGCGCGCGGAGCGCACACCCTCATGATCCGCCAACGACTGCAACATCATCACGAAATGGAAGAGGAAACACGGATCGATCTATCACCGTTGATCGATGTTGTGTTTATTTTGCTGATATTTTTCATTGTATCGACAGTGTTCATTCGCGAGTCGGGGGTTGAGGTCAATAAACCCGAAGCCAGCAATGCAACTCGGGTTGATGAACACTTGATCATCATCGCACTAACCGCGCGCGGTGAGGTCATGCATGCCGGTGCCAACATCGGTGTGCCAGGAATTCGAGCGACGATTGAGCCATTGCTGGAGACGCCAGACGACCCGGTCGTATTGCAAGCCGATGCCGCGGTTACCACTGATCAACTGGTACGGGTCATCGATCAGCTAAAAGCTGCTGGCGCCGAAAATGTCCTGCTCGCAACCAAGGCCGAAGAATAATGCTGCGACGGCGCCTTATCGCAGGTGGACTCAGCGTGACCTTGGTATTGGGGCTATGCGCGCTATTGGCTTTATTGCAGACCCTTACCACGCCAAATATTGAGCCCATGTCGCTGCAGCGCATCGATATGGCCGTCGCCCTGCCGCCGCCGCCACCGCCACCCACACAACGTCAGCGTAGCGAGACAAAGGAATTAGTGCAGCTCGAGCTTGGCGAGGCTACTAGCAACGCGTTGAAGTTGCCGCCGGCCAAACTGACAGAGTCATTCTCCGTCGAGGATATTCAAGCACCATCACCGCGTATGCCGCCGCCCCAATTCGACATGAATCTAAACGCCGCGATTAGTGAATTTGGACTTGCGCAATTAGACGGGAGGCCGCGATTGCTCACTAGCCTGTCGATTCGATTTCCCGAAAGCTTGAAACGCCAAGGGATCAACAGCGTCAGTATCGAAGCGCAGGTCGTCATTGATCAGTCGGGCAATGTCATCCTGAGACGCTTGCTGAAGAACCCACACAAGGAACTTGAGCCCGCGATTCGCGCGCTGATCAAGCGCGCACGATTTACACCCCCAGAGAAAGATGGTCGGCGCGTTCGCGCTGCGTTTGTCTGGCCATTGGTATTGAGCGCAGAGACATGAAAAAAGTGTTGTTGCTTCTTGTGATCGGTAACGTCATCGCCACGCCCCCGGCTATTGCCCAATCCAGACCCAAAATCTCAGTTGCACCGCCGCAAGTAGTTTTTAAGCCGCTGGCACCGGTGGTCTGGAAGACAGAACCGGAGATTCAACCGGAGGAAGTTGCACTGAGCCAAGAGTTGGGCGCACTTGTTCGCCAGCAACAATACACCGCAGCGCTCGAACTGATGGCTAGCTCGGAAATCGAATTGAGTGCGGCGTTTGAGTTATTACGCGCTCAGTTAGAGTCAACGCTGGGCAACAACGCGCGTGCGATTCGCGCCTACGAATCGGCTATTGCACGTGCCCCTAATTTTACGCGAGCGCATGCCGGGCTTGGCACGCTATTGTTGATTGAGGGCCGCACCGAAAAGGCCCATGATCACTTAGCCAGGGCAGTGCAATTGGGTGCAAGTGATGCCCAGACATTTGCCCAGTTAGGCTATCTCAACGTCAAAAGAGGTAATGCCTGGGGTGCGGTGCGCGCCTATGAGCAAGCCTTGATGCTCGAGCCTGGCAATACCAGCTGGAAACGTGCGCTATTAATTGCACTGACGTCATCTGGCAATTACGCATCGGCTCGCGCGCTCGTGGAGAGTCTGCTCAGCGCCGATCCCAATAGCACGAGCCTGTGGCAACAACGGGCAGACCTGCTGTTACGCATGGACCAACCTGAGGCAGCGCTGGCCAGCCTGGAGGCCGGCCTTCGTCTGGGCGACACCAATGCAGATAATCGTCGCGCTGCCGCGCAACTGGCCATCCAATTGGGCAACGCACGCCGTGGAAGTGAAATCGCATCAGCCAACGTTTTGGCTGGCAGTGCTGACATGGCGTATGTTGCCCAACTGACCGAATGGATGCTGCGCAATGGAGATGAGCAATACGCCGAAAATGTCTTGAATGCCATGCGGCAGAAGCTACAAAACTACTCGCCATCACAGAGAAGTCGCTATCACTTTATCAAGGGAAGGCTGGCCGAAGGTCGCGGCCAACAACAACAGGCACTAGCGGATTTTCGTCGTGCCGTTGAACAAGATGGTAGCAATGGCTCGGCCTTATTGTCATACGCCGAGAAAGCACTAGAACTATCGCAAGCAACACGCGCCCAGATACTGTTTCAACGCTTATCTGTGTTACCCAATTTTCGCCAACAAGCGATGGTCGGTCAGGCCAAGGCAATGATTGCGCAACAAGACTATGCCGGTGCGCTCCAGCAACTGCAGCTAACACTGGACGAGTTCCCCGACGCGTATGAACTCAATTCGGCAATTCAGTCATTGACAGCCATCGTCAATACCTCGAAGCGCATCGGTGAGCCGTAATGACCAAACAGCAGTTCTTCATGCTGGCAAGGTCCCTACACCTTTACAGCTCAACGGCACTGTTCGCCTCATTGATTTTTTTCTGCTTCACCGGGTTCACGCTCAGTCACG
>JBCCZN010000070.1:0-12512 GCA_039187375.1 Pseudomonadota bacterium | reverse complement strand
TGGCTTTGTACAAAAAGTCTTCCAGCAGCGATGCCAGTGCCGTGCGAGCCGCCTCGTCTTTGTCGCCCGAATGATGCGCAGCGGATATTGCCGGTGACAGGAGCAGGGCGGTGACGATCAGGATCAGACGAATGCGCATAACAACAGTTTCCATGGCGATACTCCCCCAAGGATACACAGCCCGATGCGGCATCGAAAATCAGCAATCGCTGCGCTACCCTCAGGGCTTTGCAGGATCGGGGGTGTGTGCATGAGCCAGTGGTTGCTTATCCGGCACGGGCAGGCGAGTTTCATGAGTGACGACTACGATCGTTTGTCGGAACTGGGCGTCGAGCAGGGCAGAGCACTAGGGCGCTGGTGGGTGACTCACAACGTGCGCCCGACGCATGTGTTCACCGGAAATTTGCAGCGCCAGCGTCATACCGCGGCGGCGGTGGGTACGATGTTCGCGCAAGCACAACTCGATTTTCCCCAACCTGTTCAGCTGGCAGGTCTAAATGAGTACGACGCCGATGCGCTGATTCGTGATCTTGCGCCGGCGCTGGCTGAGGTGGATGACGAAATCGCTGTATTGCAGCGAGCATTCACGTCGGCGTCTGAACAGCACGAGCAGTACAAAGCGGTTCACCGTCTACTTGAAGCGTCGATGTTGCGCTGGATCGGCGATGCGCCGCAGGTGCGCGAGGTGGGTATGGCATCCTGGTCTGAATTCAGCGATGGCGTGCGCGCTGCGATGCAGCAGACTCGGGTGTCGCAATCGGGGGCAACGGTTGCGGTGTTCACCTCTGGTGGCCCGATCGGCGTTGCGGTGCAAACCGCACTACGCGCGCCGCAGGTGGTCGCAGCCGAGCTCAATTGGCGGGTGATGAATGCGGCTGTCACCCAATTTACCTATTCCGGTGACCGGCTGGCGCTCGACACATTCAATACCACACCATTTCTAGGCGCTGACGAGCTTACCTATCGCTAGACAAAACCAGTTCGTCTAGCTTTTAACTCATTGATTTTGTTGTGTAGAGATCTTGTTTACTGAAATTCGACAAAAATGTTTGACAATAGGCTGACGATCCCGCAATCTTGCACTCGCGAGTTAGTCATCGTCCCCACAGCTTTGCTGGTTGACTAACTTCGTTGTCCCCAAAGCTGCTTCCCCTCGCATTGGAAGTAGCGACTAGGCCGGCCTCTCTTCGAAGCCGGCCTATTTTTTTGTCAAATGGACAGCATCGTCGAAGACATGAACTTAGTCAGTGCCAAAACAGTATTGGCTTGTCGAATATTGAGGTTATCCGTCCCGCAAGCGCAGGCGGATCGGGCCGCGTGCTGTTGACGCGTCGACGACATGACCTTGCTGCGTGATGTCAATTCGCCGTTGTGCCACTAGTCGACGGGCCGCCTGCCGCGCCGGTTCCATCAACGCACGCCAGTCGCTCGCCGCTACCTGTCGGGCCGCCTCGCTTGGGCAGATCGTCGCGCCTGTAGCACGTTGCTTAAGCAGTGACAGGATGGTCGATTCCAATTCAGCATCGACGGTTGTCAGTCGCTGTCGTCGGCACGCATCGGAGCAGTATTTGACGCTATCCCAGTTGCGCGCCCATTTCTTACGCCATTGCATGCGGCGCCCGCAGCGCGCGCAGAGCTTCTCTGCGGCGTCAGTCATCGTCTGTGTGCAGCGCTGCGTTGGCCAGCACTTCGCCAGCAACGGCCACGCCGCTGAGCCAGGCGGCTTCGACTCTTGATGCGCCTGCGCACCAATCGCCGCAGATACCGATCATCTGTTGCACATCGAATTGCGGTTGGGCGATGGCATCGCTTGTCACGCGCGCAAACCGCCAGCGATGCGCTGTTGTCGATGAAATAGCCTCGAGTCCTTCGATGTTGAGCGCATTGATCGCGTTAGACAGTTCAGCTGCAGCAGCATCGGCTGTGAGTTCCAGGTATTGTTCAGACCAGTGGGTACTGGCATGGGCTACCCAGCGATGATGCTGATCATGCGTGCCAGCATCGTGTGCGAGCCATGCGATCGTCGGGTCATCCAAGAACGCAGCCTGCCAGGCTGGTGGCTGTCCTGAATGGGTCTCAAACATCAGCGCCCAGCACGGCGTGTAATGTGCCGATCGAGCCACCTCGCCGAGCGGCGTGCCGATGTCGGTGAGAAGCTCGGCGGCTTGGGGTGCTGGTGCGCTGACGATGACCGCGTCAAATTCCAAACCGCCGGGTGGCGTCTGTGGGGCCTTTAGCGTTATGCACCATCGTCGATTCTCGCCGGGTTGTAACCCCAGAACTCGAGCTTGAGTGATGATGTCGATCGGCCCGGCCAGAGTGCGCGCCAGTCGATTCATTCCAGGTATTGCACGGTAGCGCGTATCGCTGTTCTCTATTGCCAGAGATTCCGCTCGCCCTTTGGCTACGGTTGTCGGCCAAGCTTGCACCACACCCGCGTGCATCAGCGACGGGAGGTGCCGCGCAATGCGCGGATCGCGTGCGGTAAAAAATTGAGCGCCATGATTGAAGCGCAGGGCATCACGCCGCCTGGTTGCAGCTCGACCGCCGGGGCCACGCGATTTCTCAAACACCACGACCTCATGTTGGTGATCCATCAACGTACCGGCTGCGGCAAGGCCGGAAATGCCTGCACCAATGATCGCGATTCGCAGTCGACGCCCGGCTGGTGTTTGCACTTGAGCGGCGTAGCGGGGCATGTCCAGTCTTTTCGCATGAGCCTCAAGAGATCTGCCACGAACCGATCCGAACACCGGTTGGGCAGGCTCAAAGGGTCTGTCGAATAACCCAAGTGCCCAGAGCAAACCGCCGTAGGATGACGGATCATTGCCATCCAGTGCATAGCGGTGGTTCAGGTCCAGCAACGTGCTGAGGGCCTGACTTGGGCTTGCGCTCCAGCTCAGCAGGGCCTTGGCCCAGGTCATACGCAGGTTGTTGTGTAGCTCGCCATGCACCATCAATGACTTTTGTGCCAGATTCCACAGCGCGTCCGGGCTTTGCGCTCTTTGCAGTTGGTGTAGCGGCACCAGCTCGGGCCGTGCATCGTGAGCATGCTGGGCCAGTGTGTCCTGAGCCCATTGCGGCAATGCCGTTAGCGCGTCAGGGTCCTTGCAGAAAAAACAAAAGTGGTGTGCCAGTTCACGCCATATGGTCAGCTCTTCGATGAATTTGGCCGCACCGCCGCCGCCGGCGGCTTGGGCTTCTTGTGCCAGCCGAAACGCTGACACGTGACCATGATGCAGATACCCGGACATTCGACTGACGCCCTGCGACCATTGATCAGCAGCGTCGTTGCGCCGACGGTGATAGTGCTTCAAGCCGTTGTTTACGAATGCCTGCCAGCGGGCATACCCGGCGCTGCTGCCGCCAGGGGTGTGTGCTACCGGGCCAATGCTGTGATCGATGTCTGTTCTCGCGATGCGGGCCAATAGTGCAGCGTCATCGAGCTGGGTGAGATCGACCGGTTCAAATACGCTTTGTGATGCATTGCTGGTATTCAGGGTCGTGGTGTCTGGCCAGCCCGCGGCGATTCGCTGCACGTAGTCATCTGCGAACTTGCTGCGAAATTTGAAGGCGCGATCCGGCGCACGCCGGGACAAGGTCATCGGCACGATACAACGTGCATCGACTTCGATGACGGTACCGGGTGCCTTGCGAGCGAGAATCGGATGCCAGCGATTAAACGGCGACACCGGCATGCACTCGAACACACTGGCGCTAGCATTGCTCAACAGTTGTGCCAGAGCCGTATCAGTACTGTTTTGGGGCCAGTGGCATTGCAAAGAGAGTCCGCGGCGTGCCAATGCGCGTGCCGCATCGCGCACGCCCTGCAATATGAAGTAGTGGTGGCGGTCGCTGTTGTAGTCGTGGCGCCCGGCCAGTCCCATATAGATTAACAGCGGTTGGCCGAGGCCATTTGCCAATTCGATTGCGGCATCCAGCGCGGGGTTGTCATGGTCGCGTACTGCATGGTGCATCCAGTACAGCACATAGTCGCCTGCAAATGCGTCAGCATCATTCAGTAGTCTTGCGCGCTCGGCAATCGGCGCAGAGAGTCGTTCCAACATCTCGTGAGTTTACAAGACCTCGACAGCGTCTGGTGTCTGTCGGTGGCTTGGCTAAACTGCGTCTATGCAACGGTTGTCGCTGGTTTGGTTCAAACGGGATCTTCGTGTGCACGATCACGCCGCGCTGTGCGAGGCCGCTCGTGAGGGTGCCGTATTGCCGGTTTTTGTCGTCGAGCCACGGATACTCGGGGCCGACGATGGGGATGCGCTGCATTACGGCTTCATTCGTGAGTGCCTGCTTGAATTGCGTGAATCACTGGCTGCGATGGGTCAGCCCTTGCGTGTCTTCGTGGGGGAAACGGTGGACATTTTCGAGGCGCTGCGCACACGCTTTGGGTTCACCCGCATCTACGCGCACCAGGAAACCGGCAACGCACTGACCTATGCCCGGGATTTGGCTGTGCTCGATTGGGCCCGCACCAACGGTATCGAGGTATGCGAGTTCGCCCAGCACGGTGTTGTGCGTCGTTTGCAGGATCGCAACGGCTGGGCGCGTCAGTGGCGCACGCTGATGGACAGTGCGCAATATGACCTACCCGACCGGCTCACCGGTCCACCGGTCGAGGATATTGGTGACATTCCCACGGGGCAGAATCTCGGGTTGACGGCCTATCATCCCGCGGTTGCTACGAGATCTCAGGTGCAACGAGGTGGCGAGCAAGCGGCGATCGCCACGTTGGAGAGCTTTTTGCGCGAGCGTGGTCAGCACTATCAGCGACAGATCAGCTCGCCGAGCAGTGCGTACCGACATGGCTCTCGCATTAGTGCTTACCTCGCCTACGGCGCCCTGTCGCTGCGCCGTACCGTGCAACAGACTGAGCACAGTGATCTGCCAGCGCGAGCACGCCGGTCGTTTACGAGCCGGCTGCATTGGCACTGTCATTTCATGCAAAAGCTTGAATCGCAACCGAGCATCGAAAGCCGGTGTTTTAATCCGTGCTACGAGTCGCTGCGCGATGATGGTAACGATCCGTTGCTGCTGCAATCCTGGCAACAGGGGCTAACCGGCTTTCCGTTTGTTGATGCGTGTATTCGGTCGCTGCAAACCCATGGGTGGATCAACTTTCGTATGCGCGCGATGCTGGTCTCCTTCGCGGCCTACGATTTGTGGCTCGATTGGCGGCTGTTCAGCAGTTTTCTGGCACGCCAGTTTCTCGATTACGAACCTGGCATTCACCTGTCGCAGGTGCAGATGCAAAGCGGCACCACTGGTATTAACACGCCGCGAATGTACAACCCTGTAAAACAAGGTTTCGATCACGATCCGCATGCGCAGTTCATTCGTCGCTGGGTGCCGGAGCTTGCGGCCTTGCCAACGCCTTTTGTACACGAGCCGTGGGCGCTGTCCCCCATCGAAGCACAGGCGGCTGAATTTCGGCCTGGTGTCGATTACCCGCTGCGTTGTGTCGACCACCGTCAGGCGATACGTCGTGCTCGCGAACAGATTGCGGTCGTGCGACGCAGTGGTGCGCATCGCGGGGCGGCGGCTAGAGTGTTTGATCAGCACGGTAGCCGGCGGGCGCAGCGTGATCGGATGACATCAAACGCCTATCGAGAGCGTCGCCTGAAAGGCAGCGATGCGCCGCGATTTGATGCGCCCAAAGATGAGGGACAGCTGACGCTATTTGATTGATGCAGTCAGTCGGTTAGGCTTACCAAAGGAGTGGTCGTTTTACGGAACACGTTATGCGTCTGGCCAGTTGTCTGTTGGGATCGCAGCCGGTCTACGGGGTTGTCGAGGACGACGGGATCGCAATTATTAGCACTGTGCTCGGCGAGCGATATCCAAGCTTGCGCTCATTGTTGGCCGGTGCGGCCGATGGCCAGCTTTACCGCAAGATCGATCACGCGGTTGCGAGTTCGCCAACTGTTGCGCTTAGTGAGGTGACATTTCTGCCTGTCATCCCCGAGCCGCAAAAAATAATCTGCGTCGGTTTGAACTACACGCCTCATCGAGAGGAGACCGGGCGCGCGCCGGTCGACTATCCGACGCTGTTCACGCGATTTGCGAACAGCCAGGTTGGTCACGAGGCGGCGATCATTGCACCGAGTGCATCACGACACTTCGATTATGAGGGCGAACTGGCGGTTATCATCGGAAAGCAAGGTCGCCATATCGATCAGCGTGATGCTGAGGACTACATTGCAGGCTACACCTGTTTTAACGATGGCAGTGTGCGTGACTATCAACGGCACAGTTCGCAATTCACCCCGGGCAAGAATTTCCACGCCAGTGGTGCCTGCGGGCCGTGGATGGTCACCGCCGACAGCGTCGGTGACATTCGCGCAGCCACGCTTGTGACAAGATTGAATGGCAAGGTGCTGCAATCGGCGGTGATCGCCGACATGGACTTCAGCATCCCACAGTTAATTCACTATATATCGGGCTTCACGCAGTTGGAGCCTGGCGATCTCATCGTCACCGGCACGCCTGGAGGTGTGGGCTATGTACGCAAGCCGCCGATTTATATGTGTCACGGTGATTGCGTCGAGGTCGAAATATCCGCGATCGGTGTGTTGCGCAATCCGATTGTTGATGAGGCGTCGTGACGCGGCGCGTTTTGACACTGGGTTGGCGCGAGTGGGTGGCACTGCCCGACTTGTCTGTCGAGGCCATTAAGACCAAAGTGGACACCGGTGCACGTACGTCGGCGTTGCACGCGGTCGACATCGAGCCACTGTCGGCTGATCAGGTTGCGTTCAGCGTGATTTCAAAGCCGGGCGCGAAGCCGGTGTACTGCACGGCACCATTGATTGATCAAAGAGCGGTAAAAAGTTCCAGTGGCGTGGCAGAGGAGCGTTATGTGATTGCGACGAGCCTGCAGATCGCTTCGATGCGTTGGCGTGTCGAGATGACGCTAACGCGCCGTGATGACATGCGTTTTCGCATGTTGTTGGGCAGATCGGCAATGACCGATAGAATCGTCGTCGATCCGTCTGCGAGTTATCTGCAAGGCAAAAGGAAGCGACGTTCATGAAGATCGGTATTTTGTCTCGCAACAAGAACCTCTATTCAACCCGTCGCCTGGTTGAGGCCTGTAATGAGCGTGGGCATGAGGTTCAGGTGATCGATCATTTACGTTGTTATATGAATATCGCGACGATGAAGCCGGCGGTTCACTATAAAGGCGAGGCGCTAAAAGGCTTCGATGCGGTGATCCCGCGCATCGGCAGTTCGGTCACGTTCTACGGGACCGCTGTGGTGCGACAGTTTGAGATGATGGGTGTGTTCTCGCTGAATGAGTCGGTTGCGATCAGCCGCTCGCGCGACAAGTTGCGTTCGTTGCAGCTCATGTCCCGGCGTGGCATTGGCATGCCAGTGACGGGCTTTGCCCACTCACCGGACGATACTGATGATTTGTTGCACCTGACTGGTGGTGCCCCGGTGGTGATCAAATTGCTTGAAGGCACGCAAGGCGTGGGTGTGGTGCTAGCGGAGACACGCAAGGCGGCCGCGAGTGTGATCGAGGCATTTCGTGGCATCAATGCCAACATTTTGGTGCAGGAATTTATCAAGGAGGCAGGCGGCGCCGATATTCGTTGCTTCGTGATCGGTGGCAAGGTGGTGGCGGCGATGAAGCGCCAGGCGAAGGATGGTGAGTTCCGCTCTAATCTGCATCGCGGCGGTACCGCCTCGTTGGTGCGCATTACCCCCGAGGAGCGTTCGACGGTTGTGCGCGCAGCCAAGGTGATGGGATTGAACGTTGCCGGTGTCGATATCCTTCGCTCCAATCACGGTGCGGTCGTCATGGAAGTCAATTCATCGCCCGGCCTTGAGGGTATTGAGGCTGCGACGCAGAAAGATGTAGCGGCCCAGATCATCCAGTTCATCGAAAAAACGGCGGTCAAGGGCAGTACCAAGACCAAGGGCAAGGGCTGACTTGGCGAAGACAATCAAGGTCGGTGACGTATCGGTGGAGGCCGGCGAGCGGCGCGCTTTTGAGTTGCCGATCACTGACTTATACACCAACGCGCAAACCAGCATGCCGGTCGAGATCGTGAACGGCAAAAAACCCGGCCCAACCTTGTTCGTGAGTGCCGCGTTGCATGGTGATGAGATCAATGGTGTCGAAATCGTACGCCGATTGCTGGCGCATGGCAGTTTAAAGCGGTTGCGCGGCGCACTGATCGCGGTACCCATAGTCAACGTACTGGGTTTTATGAACCTGTCGCGCTATTTGCCCGATCGTCGGGATCTGAATCGTTCGTTTCCGGGTAGCCAAGGAGGCTCGGCGGCCTCGCGACTGGCTCATATTTTTGTCAGTGAGATCCTACTTCAGTCCGATTGCGGCATTGATTTGCACACCGCCGCAGTGCATCGGAGTAACCTGCCACAAATCCGCGCTACCTTCGATAATCACGAAGTACGCAGACTGGCGGCGGCATTCGGCGCACCCGTTATTGTCAACGCGCCCAATCGTGAGGGTTCACTCAGGGCGTTTGCTGCCGACAACAACATACCGATGTTGGTTTATGAGGCGGGTGAGGCGCTGAGATTCGATGAAATCAGTATTCGTAGCGGCGTGCGAGGCGTTCTGCGTGTGATGCGCGCCATGGGTATGTTGCCGGTTCGCACACCGCCCAAAGTGGTCGAGCCGGTCGTCGCCACTGACAGCGCTTGGATCCGGGCGCCACAAAGCGGCATTGTCATCGCTTTGCCAGAACTTGGCAGACGTGTGCGTCGGGGCGATACTGTGGCCACGATTTCCGACCCTGTCGGTGCTAACCAGCACGCGGTGATTTCGCCGCATCCAGGCATCGTAATCGGCAGGACAGAATTGCCGCTGGTGTACGAAGGGGATGCGTTATGTCATATCGCAGAATTCGAAAAGCCGAAAATGGCGGAAGAGACCGTCGCTGCGTTCAAGGAGCACCACGAGGCATGAGAGCGTTTGGAATCCTGGTTTTCTGCCTGGCTGGCGCGAGTGCGGTTGCACTCGCGCAGTCCAACATGCCGGATGTGGATTCGATGTCTGTGCAGCAATTGACTGATTTGCTGGATCGTCCGCGCAGCAATCGACCGGAATACGCGGTCGCATTGGCGGAAGCCATCAATGCGCGGGTTGCACGGGATGGGCTGGATGCGTTGGCACTGCGCGCCTGCAGCTACCATGCGTTCGCCTACTATTTGTCTTCCCAGCCGCGCGAAGCGCTACGCGTTGCAAATGACTGTCATGCCAGGGAGCTGCAGGGTTCGCCGTCCGAGGTGGTCGGGCTGGAGTCGCTGCGCGCAGGCATGATGTTGGCTGCAGGACGCAATGCGGAAGCCCTGGATCTTTATCACCAATTGCTCGATGGTGAGTTTGGCAGCAGTGACACGATCGATCCGATTATTTTTTCCCGCGTTCGGATCAATTACGCAACCGGGCTGTTCACCGCTGGGCGTATCATCGAGGCCATCGAGCAGATGCAGGATGTGATTGATGAAGCTCAGCGCAAGGGTGACGCCACAACCACGATCGGAGCGGCAAACAATCTCATTGTTTCGTTGATAGAACAAAAGCTCTATCAGGATGCGCGAGCCTGGATTGAGCGGGTCGAGCCCGAGCTGCAACAGCTTGAGGCGTCTGGTGATTATCCCGCGTTGGCGTTGTCCGTGCGATTGCATGCGTTGCAGTTGGAGGGCGTACTCGGCTATCAGGAAGAGACCATTCCAAAACTGCGTGAGTTCATCGAAACCTACCAAAACAGCTCGCCGATCAATGCGCGCAACGCATGGGAGTATCTTGCCGGCGCACTGCTGAAAACCGGTCGGCTGGAGGAAGCCAGAGACGCAGCCAAGACCGCGGTCAAATATCTCTCCGTATCCGAGATTGAACAGGCCGAAGCTAAAATGATGTTGGCTGAGACAGAACTGGCGCTGGGCAATGTCGATGCAGCGGATGCTCTGTTGCGTGATGCGGCACAAGCCAAACAGCTGACAGACTTGCGGCAGGAGCGACTGTTGCAGCTTGAAATCAACTCGGATTTGAGACGGGCCGATGACACCGAGACGCTAGCGAAATTCGAGGCGTTGATTCGCAAGCAGGATGAGCGAGAGCGTCGTGCTGTAGAGCAAAACGCCCGCTATTTTGACGCCAAGAGAGAGGCACGCGAACAGGAGCGGGAGGTCACGCGACTCAACCAGAGTCGGGAAATTCTCGCGGCCCAGGCGGCGGCAAGCGAAGCGGAGGCCAGTGCAGCTGCGGCACGTGCCGAGTCCGCTGAGCGCCAGCGTTTATTTGTACTCATCATCGCCGGGTTAGTGGCTGTCGGCGGTGTGTTGGTTATTATGACTATTATCCGGCGTCGCTTTGATCGCAGGCTGCGCATGCGTCAACGCGAATTGAACAAGCAACTCACTGAACAGGTTGAGGAGCAGACGCGCGCATTAAAAGAGCAGATGGAGGCGAAAGCAGGGTTGGAGTTGGCGCTGGCCGACAAGGCGCGCACCGAAGCACTGGGCAAGCTGACCGGCAATGTCGCCCACGATTTCAATAATCTCCTACAGGTTGTCAGTATTTCCAATGAAAATATGCGTGATGCCGAGCTGTCGGCGTTTCAGACCTCACTGCTGCAAGGTGCCGACAAGGCACTAAGTGCGGCCAAGTCGATCGTGCGTCAGTTGCTCGCCTATGCCCGACGTCAGTCACTGGAGGCTGAGACAATCAACGTCAGCGACTATTTATCGGAAGTGTCTACGTTATTAAACGCTGCCGTCGATGGACGTATTTCTTTTGATTTGAGCGATACCACGGCAGTCGATACGGCGCTGATGCTCGATAGAAGTCAGCTGACTACAGCCTTGCTCAATCTGTTACGTAATTCTGTTGATGCGATGCCGATTGGTGGCACGATTACACTGCAGGTCGATGAGCGAAACACCGACGATAAGCGTTGGGTTGATTTCGTTGTCACCGATGATGGTGTTGGTATGACAGAGGAGCAGGTTGCGCAGGCATGCGAGCCGTTTTTCACTACCAAGGAAGCCGATTCAGGCACCGGTTTGGGCTTAAGTTCGGTGCACGGTTTTGTCAGTCAGTCTGGCGGTGCCATTGATATTAGCAGCGTGCCGGACTCTGGCACGGTAGTGACCTTGAGTTTCCCGCAAACGACGGCGAAAGCACCGGTGCGTACTGCACCCACGCTACGTCGGCAGGGTTTGAAAGGGTTGCAGATCTTGCTTGTCGAAGACAATGCGATTTTGGCGCAGGCGCTCGAGTCGATGATCGTCCACCTTGGTGCTGAGGTATCTCATGTCGACAGCGGCGAAGCTGCAATTCGTCAGCTTGAACAACCCCATGATTACGATTTGGTGATTTCGGATGTACGTATGCCTGGGCGTGTCAATGGTTTCGGTCTGTTCGACTGGATCCATGAGCAGGCACTGGACTTGCCGATTTTGCTCATGAGCGGTTACACCGAACCGGTTAGTGGTGATTACAAGATCATGACCAAACCCTTTACGCAGGACGATTTATTGGAGAATGCGCAACAGTTGGTGTTCGGTCAGGTTGCTTGACTAGAGATAGGAAGGGGGAGGGGCTTGCGGTGAAGAAAGTCGCAACAGCGCTGTTTTATCTGGTTGGATTGGCCTTGGCGGTCGTTGTGATCTCACGCTGGCAAATCAACGGCATCGGTTCGTTGATTTGGTTGGTAATGGCATTTGGAATCAGTGCTATTCGTGCACCGTTTGCTAAGCGTAGCGCACAGAATGAGATCCAGGAAAAACGGTCAACCTCAATGGAGGCCGCTTTGTTGGTGCTCGTAGCTATTGGCGGGACGTTCCTGCCGATGTTGCATTTGGCATTTGGCTTGCTTGAGTTTGCCGATTATCGGCTCCCGCTGTGGGTCTTGATTATTGCGGTGGCGTTGTTGCTACCTGGTCTGTGGTTGTTTTGGCGCAGTCATGCAGATTTGGGCGCCAACTGGAGCGCCACCACTGAGTTGCGTGAAGACCAAACGCTAATCACGGAAGGCGTTTATCGAAGAATTCGGCATCCAATGTATGCCGCGATCTGGTTGATATTTCTTCCGCAGCCTTTGTTGGTACAAAATTGGATTGCTGGGCTTGCCGGCCCCATTTCTTTCGCTATCTTGTATTTCGTTCGTGTGCCGTATGAAGAAGCGATGATGCGGGATTGCTTCGGGGCGCAGTATGACGATTATTGCCAACGCACCGGCAGGGTGATTCCAGGATAAAAATCGGCTCCAATGTCCGCCCAAACTCGCCATCAAAAAAATTTCTCTCACGAGGGTGAGAGAGAAATATTCTTAATGCCGAAATTGGTCGGGGTGAGAGGATTTGAACCTCCGGCCCCTGCCTCCCGAAGACAGTGCTCTACCAGGCTGAGCTACACCCCGAACTTAAAAACGTCTGGCCACTGAAAAATCAGCGATGGCTGCCAAGGCATC
The DNA here is from genome assembly GCA_039187375.1 of Pseudomonadota bacterium. Classification (GTDB taxonomy): domain Bacteria; phylum Pseudomonadota; class Gammaproteobacteria; order Steroidobacterales; family Woeseiaceae; genus CALBPI01. Next base: position 51 of record JBCCZN010000070.1, on the reverse strand, counting down.
TCGGTAAGTGGATGGTGGCAAGCCAGCGATTGCGTCGGCCGCAGCTCTAGC
>JBCCZN010000069.1:0-13088 GCA_039187375.1 Pseudomonadota bacterium | reverse complement strand
CATCGGGTCAATCAACTGGTTTGAGCCCTGCGGCGACCCTATTATGCCTTTAACGCATCGCACATTGACACGGAGATTGACCATGCAAATCAATATTGGTATCACGCAACAAGATCGCGAGGCGATTGCTGCAGGATTATCCAGATTGCTTGCCGATACCTACACCACCTACCTCAAGACGCACAACTTTCATTGGAACGTCACAGGACCGATGTTCGCAACCCTGCATACACTATTCGAGACGCAGTACACGGAGATGGCCAGCGCAGTAGATGACATCGCCGAGCGTATTCGCGCACTGGGTGAGCCAGCACCGGGTTCATATGCGGCGTTTGCGGCTTTGTCTTCTGTCGAGGAAGAAACGGGTTCACCCGGTGCAACCCAGATGATAGAGCAGCTGGTGATCGCGCAGGAGACAATCGCCAGAACAGCACGTGATGTGATGCCACTGGCTGATAAAGCAAATGACGAACCCACCGCGGACCTGTTGACCCAACGCATGCAACTGCACGAAAAGAACGCCTGGATGTTACGCAGCCTGTTGGAGCACTAGAACACGCGAGTTTATTGACGCATGCGAAGGCGACAAGTAGTCTTCTGATCGCAATTAATGACGTGCGACAAGGGTTTTTTTATGAGTATCAGAATCGCGTTTGACCTGAGCGAAAACGACCTGGAGCACTTTCGTGTCATCATGCGGCAAGCCAGCCGCAATGCAGAAAATTTGTCGGAACAAGAGATCATCGAATCTGCCAACGACCTGTTGAAGGATGTCGATGAGAGCAAGGTGCCAGACTTCATTACCGAGCGCCTGCTGAAATTGCGAGTTCTGACCGGCATGTTGACCGATAGCGAGTGGCAGTTGCCGCAGGAAGAGACCCAACGGGTATTGAGCGCCCTCGCCTATTTTTCAGAGCCGGAAGATCTGATTCCGGATCACATCCCAGGCCTTGGCTTTCTTGACGATGCGATCATGGTTGAGTTGGTCGTTCGCGAGCTCAAACACGAGATCGAAGCCTACGAAGATTTCTGTGAGTTCCGTGCGCGCGAAGAAGAAAAACGCGAGGATGAGGACGAAGTAACGCGAGAGGAATGGTTGCAAGGAAGACGATCTGAATTGCACAGCCGTATGCGCAGGCGTCGCAGCACTAGGCGCCGCTCGCGCAAAGGTGGTCGAGGCGGGGTGCGCTCGCCCTTCTCGATTCTCTGATTGAGACACGATAAAGAGCTGGACACCCTGGCGGCGCTAGAATCGCGTCTACTGCGCGAATTGCGTGAAACGTATTCAAAGCTAAGTCCTGCTGACCAACACAAACAGCACGCTAGCTTCCGGCATCTCGCAAAGGACTATCGCACCTGCCAGTGGATGCACTACCTGCCAAACTCAGCCGACGCCGCGAAAGCGGCGGTCGGCAACCTGCCAGGCTTAGCTAGTCATGATCTGGACAAAGATCTAGCGGAAGTGCTGGAGTCGGTTTACCGCAAAGCGCAAACGTTCAAATCAGGCCCGTCGCGCTAGACCGGCCAGAAACGCAGAATGACGATACAAAAACTCAGCCACATTATCCCCTGAGCCCACCATCGCCAGCGTGGCAGCCGCAGCTCACCAATGAAACTAACCGCCGAGGCGATGGTCAGAGCTACAAACCAACCGATGTAGTTGCGTGCAAGGTGAATTTCCGCGGCGACCCTCGGTTCATCGGTGCCAACGAACAAAAACACGATGAACACGACCGTCAGGCCTAACGTGATCGACAATGCTGAGCCGAAGACAATTCCGGTAATTATGGTTAACGGGCGCATATTCGTAAGGTCGACTCGCGGTAGCGATAACAGGTAACTGGCATTCGGGCGGAAAATGGTGCTAAAACACTCATTAAGCATGCCGCGCGGCGGCGACACTAGCAGATTTTCAGGAGACAGACGAGTTGTCGAACCAAGGAATGAACCCTGTGCAGCCACTGGAATGCACACCGCTAATGCGACGATCCTGGCCATTGATCACTAGCCTTCTTGCACTGCTCACGCTGACCAATTGGGCGAGCGCCAACGATGCGATCGATAACAAACTGTCGCCGTCGGTACAGCACCACCGAATCAGCTCTTTGGTGACTCGTTTCATCGAAAAGTCTCACTACACGCGCACCGAAGTCGATGACCGGCTGTCTTCTCAGGTTCTTGACACCTACATTGACTCGCTAGACGGTAACAAATTGTATTTTCTTGATTCGGATCTGCAGGCATTCGAGCGTTATCGAGATCGCATCGACAATATGGTAATCGGTGCCTCGCTGGAGCCTGTATTCGAGATTTTTCGTACCTATCAAACCCGTGCTCAGGAGCGTTGGGATTTCGCCCTTGGCTTGCTCGAACAGGAGCCGAATTTCAGCATCGACGAGTCTTATCAATTCGATCGCACAGAAGCACCGTGGGCGGATAATAAGTCCCGCCTGGACGAAATATGGCGCAAACGCGTCAAGCACGACACACTTAATCTGCTGTTGACCGAGACCACTTGGGAAGACTCACAGGACAAGCTGCGCAAGCGCTACAAGAATGTGCTCAAGCAGATTAACCGGGTGAATTCGGACGACGTGTTCGAGATCTTTATGAACGCCTATGCGCGTACGCTCGACCCTCATTCTAGTTATCTGTCACCGCGCAACTCTGAGGAATACCGAATTCAGATGAGCCTCTCCTATTCAGGCATTGGCGCATCGCTGCAGACTGAAGATGACTACGTCAAGGTCATCAACGTCATTCCGGGTGGACCGGCCGCGCTGGACGGCACACTACAGGAAGCCGACCGCATCATTGGCGTTGGCGAAGGCTCAAGCGGCGACTTCGTTGATGTCATTGGCTGGCGCCTGGATGACGTTGTCCAGTTGATACGCGGTGAACGCGATACCGTCGTACGACTGCAGATACTGCCCGGTGGTGCCCTGCCTGGCGATCCCACCTCGGTATTGGCATTGACTCGCGGTCAGGTGAAGCTTGAGGAACAAGCGGCCAAAAGCTCGGTGATCGACATTGAGCGCGATGGCCGATCAATGAAAATCGGCGTCATCGACATTCCAAGTTTTTATCGCGACTATCAAGCCCAGCAAGCAGGTGAAAAAGACTTCAAGAGCACGACACGGGACGTTCAGCGTATCCTTGGTGAACTCACCGCAGAAGGCGTCGACGGTGTCGTCGTCGACTTGCGAGGCAATGGCGGCGGGCATCTTTCTGAAGCGACGATGCTCTCGGGTTTGTTCATCGATCAGGGTCCCGTCGTGCAATTACGCTACCCTCACTCGCGTGTCGAGGTACTAAAAGACCCGGTGCCGAGTGTCGCTTACAACGGGCCATTGGCCGTGTTGGTTGACCGACTCAGCGCCTCGGCCTCAGAGATCTTTGCGGGCGCCATTCAAGACTATGAGCGCGGGGTGGTCATTGGCCAACAGACCTTTGGCAAGGGTACGGTGCAAAATCTTTACAATCTGGATCAGTTCGTGCCGCGCAGTGAAGAGGAAGGTTTGGGTCAATTGACTCTGACGATCGGCAAATACTATCGAGTAACCGGCGCCAGCACCCAGAACCGTGGCGTATTACCGGATATCGAATTGCCCTCGTTTATTGACGCGAGCGAATTTGGTGAAAGCACCCGACCACGCGCCCTGCCCTGGGATCAAATTCAGAAAACCCGCTTCCGTGCCGGCTCATCACTGGACGATCAGATCGAGTTATTGTCAGAGAACCTCGCGGCGCGCCTGGTCGGAGACCCTGACCATGAATATTTGTTGAATGATCTGGCCGCTGTGCGCGCTAACCGCGACCGCGATAGCGTATCGCTGAATATTGAAGCACGCCGTGAAGAGCGTGAGGCATTCCGTCAGGCGCGACTGACGCGCGAAAACCAGCGACGCGAGGCCATCGGCCTTGAGCCTCTGGGCGATGTCAGCGAACTGGAATCGGCAGAACCACCGGATGTAGTTTTAAATGAAGCAGCCGATATCGTGGTTGATATGGCAGTGATGGCGGGCATTACACCAACGCCTGCGAGTGCATCGAGACAGTAACATTCTGTTTTTTAAGCACTAATAAAAAAGCCTGCTCCCTGCAGGCTTTTTTTATGACTGAAAGTAGGTCTAAGCGGTTGATGTGTCTGTACTGGTGTTATATCTTACTACAACACTAGTACAGCAAACCGGATCTGACGACAGTATCGGTACAGGGAATACACCATGTCTGTAAATCGACTCACGCTCGCTCTTGTCTACATTTTCCTCGCAGCCGCTATCCAGGGTTGCGCACCTGATAACAACCAGTCTGCCAGTGACGACACTCAGTCTGAGGCCCAGGACACCGAATCGGACGCAGAGGCCGACGACAGCGAGAATCAGGAGGATGAAGACGAGACGGTCATCCCGGTCGAGGTCAAAACCGTGCAACGCGGCGATGTCTATGCCGCCTACTCTGGCTCCAGTTCACTGGAAGCGCTCGAAGAGGCCACGGTTGTGGCCAAAGTCGGCGGCGAGGTGCGCACGATTCTGGTCGAAGAAGGTGACCGGGTAGAGGCCGGCCAGGTACTTGCGAGACTGGATGGCGAGCGCCTGCGACTGGAGCTGGATCAGGCCAAGGCGAACCTGGCGCGGCTAGAACAGGAGGTGAAACGCAGCGTTGAGTTGCATGAGCGCGGCTTGTTGGCCGCCAGTGCCTTTGAGTCCAGCAAATTTGAACTCGATTCGCTACGCGCTGCCTACCGCCTTGCAGAACTGCAATACCGATATACGGCTATCCGTGCTCCCTTCACCGGCGTAATTGCAGAGCGCAACATCAAGATTGGCAATACGATCGAGCCCAATGCACCCACCTTTCGTCTGACCGCCCTGGACCCATTGGTGGCGTATCTGTACGTCCCCGAACGCGAGTTTGGTCGCATCTCGGCGGGACAAAGCGTGAAAATGAACATCGACGCCCTACCCGACACCAGTTTTGACGGGACTGTGGCGCGCATCAGCCCGGTCGTCGACCCGGAATCGGGCACATTCAAAGCAACCATTGAGGTCAGTGATTCAAGTGGCGCACTGAAACCAGGCATGTTTGGACGTTTTGCGGTTATCTACGACCAACAGCGCGATGCGCTATTGCTGCCACAAGATGCGCTGATTGAAACAAGCTCAAGCAAGAGCGTCTTTGTCGTCGACTCTGACGGCGTTGCACATCGCATCGAGGTCACGACAGGCTATACCTGGCAAAACGAGATTGCGATTCTGGACGGATTGGAAGACGACGCACAAGTCGTCGTCGTAGGCCAAATGGCGCTGCGTGATGGCACCAAGGTGCGGATCATTGGCTAACCAAGACTCAGCGCAAACCGACGGATCGCAACCGCCTCTCGCAATCGTCCGACTCGCAACGGGCCGGCCGATCACCGTGTTGATGCTGTTTCTCGCAGTGGTCATGTTCGGCGCCGTCTCGCTATCCAGACTGTCGGTAAATCTACTACCTGATTTGTCTTATCCGACATTAACGGTGCGTACAGAATTAACGGGCGCCGCACCGCAGGAACTCGAGAGCCTCATCACCAAACCGATCGAGGAAGCGGTTGGCACAATCTCCGGCGTGCGTCAGGTTCGCTCCGTCTCCCGCACCGGTCAGTCTGATGTCACGATCGAGTTTAATTGGGGCACGGACATGAATTTGTCCAGCGTTGATGTGCGCGAAAAACTGGACGTCCTGATGCTGCCTCTGGAGGCCAAGCGGCCGCTGTTATTACGCTTTGACCCATCCAGTGAGCCGATCATGCGACTGGCTTTGGGTTTGAACAGCAGCAGCGAGGGTACCGTAACGCTGCAAACCCTGAAGGACCTGAGGCAGTTTGCTGAAGACGACATCAAGGATGACCTGGAGAGCGTGGATGGGGTTGCCGCGGCCAAGGTCAGTGGCGGCTTGGAGGACGAAGTCCAGGTCATCGTCGACCAAGACAAATTGTCTCAGCTGAACCTGTCGATCACCGATATCGCAAACCGCTTGCGCGCGGAGAACGTCAACCTGGCCGGCGGTCGCCTCGAACAGGGCCTGCGACGTTTTCTGGTGCGCACTATCAACGAGTTTGAAACAGTTGAAGAATTCGCCGATGCCATCATCGCAACCCGTGCCGGGCGTCCGGTCTATCTGAAGGATGTCGCGAAGGTCCAACGCGGTTATAAAGAGCGCGACGCTATCACGCGTTACAACGGCAATGAGGTGATTGAGATCGCACTCTACAAGGAGGGCGATTCCAATACGGTTCTGGTTGCCAGCAATATTGAAAAACGACTGTCGCAATTCGAATCGTATTCTAAAGACCGTGATTCGAATGACAGCGAATCAGAAGACGGCGATATGACTTTGACCGTTATTTCCGATCAGTCCGGCTTTATTCGGGCCGCAATCGATCAGGTGACTTCGAATGCGATCATAGGCGGACTGATTGCGATCGTCGTGCTTTACGGTTTTCTTCGCGATGCTCGGGCCACATTCATCATTGGACTGACGATCCCTATTTCCGTGATCGGCACGTTCGCACTGATGCACCTGTCCAATCTAAGTCTGAATATTATGTCTCTCGGAGGTATCGCGTTAGCGATAGGTCTACTGGTCGACAATGCCATTGTCGTACTGGAGAACATAGTGGCCAAACGCGAGCAAGGCTTTGGCATCATCGACGCCGCGCAGCGTGGTACAAGCGAAATGGCCGGTGCGGTAACCGCTGCCACGCTGACCACCATCGCCGTTTTTTTCCCGATGGTCTTCGTCACCGGGGTCGCCGGCGAGCTGTTTAGCGACCAGAGCCTCACAGTCACCTATGCATTAGTGTTCTCGCTATTGCTGGCACTGCTGCTGATCCCGATGATGGCCTCCAGCGGTGGGCGATTTGCTTATGCCGAACAGGACAATCTCTCCGCACCCCGCAGTCTGTTCAATCGTGCTCTCGCGCGGTTGATACGCGGCGTTCGTTGGATTTTTTCAGGTATTGCAGTAATCGGAAGATTGGTCGGCAGTCTATTCGTTTTCATTTTTGGTGCCCTAAACTCGCTAATCGCTTCTATTTATAAACCAATGCTCGATTGGTCTTTACGCCATCGAGTCACTGTCTGCGTGGCCGCGGTTTTGATCTTTGCCGGCACGATGTCATTAGTGCCGCGTCTGGGTACCGAGTTGATTCCGCAGCTCTCGCAAGCCGAGTTCAGTATTAACCTGAGACTACAACCGGGTACGCCACTGGGTGAGACCGATGCGGTTGTGGAGCGCGCTTTTCGTGCCGCGCAACAGGTCAGCGGTATCACTCAGACATTCTCGGTGACCGGCACTGGTAATCGTCTGGATGCCAACCCTGTCGATGCGGGCGAACACACGGGCGTATTAACGGTCAAGATGCAAGCGGGCACGACGCGTGAGGATGAACAAGCTGCGATGCAGCAAATACGGGCTTCTTTAAACCGTATTCCGGGCCTGGCGTATGACTTCGAACGTCCGGCACTACTCGCACTCAGCACACCACTGGAAATCGTCTACCGCGGCTACGACATGGACGCACTGCAATTGCATGCGGAAACGCTGGCCGAGCGACTACGCAGCGACGATCAATTCACCGACGTGCGTACCAGCATCGAGGGTGGCAACCCCGAAATTCAGATTGTGTTCGATCAGGAACGGGCGGCGGCATTGGGTCTTGTCGTACGCGACATTGCCGATGGCGTTGTTAACAACGTCCGCGGCAATGTCGCAACCCGCTATTCCTGGCGTGATAAAAAAATCGACGTGACGGTACGCAGTGTGGACACACGCGATGCTTCAATTGCGCAGATCAGCGATTTGATCGTCAACCCGAACAGTGCTCGACCAGTACAGCTTTCAGACGTCGCACGAATTGAATTGGCGACCGGCCCATCCGAGATTCGGCGTCTGGACCAAGAGCGCGTGGCGATCGTCTCAGCAGGCCTTGCCTACGGCGATCTGGGCACGACCAGCGATGCCTTGATGGCGGAATTGGCTAAGATGCCGCTCTCACCCGGCGTCAGCGTTGACATACTCGGTCAAAGTGAAGAGATGGCGGAATCACTTGCGTCAATGCAGTTCACACTGATGCTAGCCGTCTTTCTTGTCTATCTGGTGATGGCGTCCCAGTTCGAGTCACTGACCCATCCTTTCGTGATTCTATTTACGATTCCGCTGGCACTGGTCGGCGCGGTGTTGGCGTTGTTCATAACCGGCACAACGATCAACGTCGTGGCATTCATCGGCGTCATCATGCTCGCCGGCATTGTGGTCAACAATGCGATCGTTTTGGTCGACACGATCAACCAACTACGCCGCGCGGGCGCCGACAAGTTGAGTGCCATTCGTGAGGCCTGCGCATCTCGATTGCGCCCGATTTTGATGACGACGCTCACCACCGCACTCGGCCTGCTGCCGATGGCGCTGGGATTTGGTGAGGGCGCCGAGGTGCGTACACCGATGGCCATTACAGTGATCGGTGGATTGTTGACCTCGACCTTCCTGACACTGTTGGTGATTCCAGTGGTTTACAGTCTGACCGATCGTGATACGCAATCTGACAAGAGCCCCAATCCATCCATGCGTCCGGTAATGCAATGAAACACACGGAGCTGTCGCTACGCCGACCCGTCACTATCAGCATGATCTTCGCCGCCCTGGCGGTGATCGGACTGATCTCCTCCCAGCTACTGCCGCTGGAGGAATTACCAGATCTTGAACTACCCGGCTTCTTCATACAGATCCCGTATGAGGGATCAACGCCGTCACAAACGGAGAAGCAAATCACGCGCCCCGTCGAGGAAGCGTTGGCGACGATGTCCGGCATCAAACTGATGTACTCCAGTTCGCGGGAGAATGAGGCCAGCGTCTGGATGGGAACCCAACCTGGTGCCAATGCCAAAACATTGGCAGTCGAGGCTCGCGTAAAGCTCGATGCCATTCGCGATCAGCTGCCACCCGATGTAGAGCGCATTCAAGTATTCAGTGGCTCGCTGAATGACATGCCAATCATGCAATTGCGCGTGTCCAGCGACGAGGATCTATCCGAACAATATGACCTGCTCAACCGATTAGTGAAACGCCGACTGGAACGCATCGAAGGCGTGTCCCAAGTACAGATACAGGGCGTTGAACCACCTGAGATTCGGATTAGACTCGACTCAGGTCGACTGCGCGCGCACAGCATCGATATCAACGAGCTATCCACACTGCTCAAGCGCAGTAATTTCATGGCCAGCGCAGGTCAGATTACCGCCGATCGAACCCGCTGGACTGTCCGTCCGAATGGTGAATTTGACTCGCTTCAAGCCGTACGGGACCTGGTTATCGACGGGCGAAATCTGCGCCTTGGCGATATCGCAGCAATCACCCAGGCGCCTAAGGAGCGCACCTACGGACGCCACCTCGACGGCAACTACGCGGTCGGCATTTCCATCAGTCGCGCAACCGGTTACAACATGGTTGCCGTCGCCGACAGGGTCAAAGAAGAAGTTGAGGCCATTGGCAAATTACCGGCGATGCGAGGAATCGAATTATTTGATCTCGACAACCAGGCGAACTCGGTTCGTAAATCACTGCGCGAGTTGATCGAATCCGGGGTCATTGGCGCGTTGTTAGCCATTGTCGTGCTGTATTTTTTCCTGCGTCATTTGGCCACCACATTGATCGTCACGCTGTCAGTACCCCTATCGTTGATCATCACAATGGGCTCAATGTACTTCTTTGGACTGTCGATTAATGTACTGACACTAATGGGATTGATGTTGGCTATCGGCATGCTGGTCGACAATTCGGTCGTGGTCAGCGAGAGTGTCTTCCGACATCGGCAGGACAACCCGGACAATCCGCAACGCGCCACATTGAGCGGTGTCAATGAAGTTGGACTCGCGGTCATCGCTAGCACCGCAACGTCCATCTGTGTTTTCGCCCCACTGCTCGTTGGTGGCGAAGAAGATATCGTGATTTTCATGCAACACGTGGGCATCACGATCTCGGTCGCGATCCTGTGCTCATTGCTCGTTGCACAAACTCTGATCCCGCTACTGACTAGCCGATTGAAGAATCTACCGAAAGAAACGCCGGGCCGAATCATGCCCGCCCTCACCAATGCCTATACCGGATTACTCGGCAAAGTCATTATGGCGCGCGGATGGCGACGGATTATTGCACCGCTTATCGCATTGCTGATACTCGGCTCAATGGCCATTCCATTCACGCAGAATTGGCTCAAGGTCGACATGTTCCCCGAGGAGCCAACCCGGCGGCTATTCCTACCCTATAACCTGAATGACATCTACGCTTTAGAGCGCGTCGAACAAGGTGTTGATCGAATCGAGGGCTTTCTTTTCGACAATGCGGAGCGGCTCGACATCCGATCGGTCTACAGCTATTGGGAGCGCGGACGTGCCGAAACCACGATTTTGCTCAATGACGACGGCGGTGCATCATTAGGCTCGCGTGAAGTGATGGACATCATCCTTGCGGAAAAACCGGACATTGCCATCGGCGAGCCTTCCTTTGAACGCAACAATCAAGGTTTCGGTGAAGGCTTCAGTGTCTATCTCACCGGCGAGTCTACCGAACGCCTGATTGACCTGACCTACGACGCCTGGGATATCTTGGAACAGGTAGAGGGCCTTGAAGACTTCAGCACCGATCTCACCGCCGGTATTCGCGAAGTGCAGGTGCGACTGGACAAAGAAAAAGCATCGCGCTATGGCGTCACGGCTGAAACACTTGGCAATGCCATTTCCGTGGCGCTGCGTGGTGAACGCTTGCGTGAATTTCGCAATGACACCGGTGAAGTCGAGATGCGCTTTGCATTCCGGGACAATGACCGACAGACCGCCGAACAGCTGGGCAACATGGTCATCCCGGCATTTGAGGTCGATGGCACGCCAACTGCCATTCCACTGAATCAGGTCGCAACTCTTGCGCAAGCACGTGGCGCACGATCTATTAACCGAACGAACCGCAAAACATCGATCGCAATCAATGCAGCGCTCAAGAGCGATACAACTCTTGATGATATTCGCCCACGCGTCGAAAAAGTGATGAACGCGATGGACTTGCCGACTGGCTACGGCTGGAGTTTTGGCCGTGGCTTCGATCAAAACGATGAAGCACGAAATATCCTGGTTGAGAACATTACGCTTGGGATCTTATTGATCCTCATTGTGATGGCAGCGCTGTTCGAGTCACTTTTGTATCCACTATCGATCATGGTGTCGCTGGTGTACTCATTTGTGGGTGTTGTCTGGTTTTTGACGCTGACCAGCACCCCAATGACCTTCATGGGTATGATTGGCCTGATGATCCTAATTGGTGTTGTCGTCAATAACGGCATTGTGTTGGTGGACCACATCAACAACTTGCGTCGCCAGGGCCTACCAAGAGAGCAGGCGGTGATACAAGGTGGCAAGGATCGCATTCGGCCAATTCTGATGACAGCCGCCACCACCATTCTGGGCCTGACACCCTTGGCGTTCGGTGACACAACGATTGGCTCGCAAGGCCCGGCGTACTACCCGATGGCGCGATCGATTATTGGTGGTCTGGCCTTCTCAACCGTCGTCTCATTGATAGTCGTACCAATGACCTACGTCGGTCTCGACAAACTCAAGAACTGGTGGACCACAATCTGGAAGTTCTCGGCACCGGGCGCTAGCGCGACGACCTAAAGATAACGCATCAATCGCCAAGCTGGTGCCCAGCATCGATCAAGAAATCGAGCCATTTGTTTAGCATCATATTGCGGCGCCAGCGACTGTCGAGCTCCTCACGGTGCGATGCTGCGATATGGCGTAGTACGCGGTGTCGATGTTCGGCCGCCACGCTCATCACCTCGGCCAGCCGACCGTCGAAATAGACCCGCAATGTCAGGTCCGGGTCTGCGAGCCAACGCTCGGCTTGAAGGGCCGCGCCCACCCTATCGGTGACAGCCCCTTCATCCTTGCGATCGAACAGATACGTCAGGTGCAAGGTGCAGGTGTAGCGTGAGCGCTCAGTCACCGTCAGGTGTAGCGGCAGGTCCTGATCAACCACTGACACAGCAGCACCATCGATGTGCTGCAGTTCCGGTATCAGACGCTGCAGTCGCAGATAGTTGCTCTCATACAAGCTCATTAAACCTGCAAACGTGCGCGGTTGCACAACCGTTTCAGGTACGAGCAAACTGTCTGTTGTGGCGTGTTGAACCATGTCTTCACTTTAGCACAATGGCATCAGGATTCTGTGAACCAGCGCCATGACAGCCGCTGGACAAAGCATGCGATTTATGGCCTAACGCGACGCTCCACACCGGTTGTCTCCAGAATTCGACTGGCGATTTCCTCAATGGAGAACTTCGTCGTGTCAACATGCGGTATCTGATAGCGCTGAAACAACGCAGCCGAGGCACGCAACTCGAAATTGACCTGTTGTGGGCTGGCATAGCGTCCGGCTGCGCGGCGCTCCCGACGAATTTCCTGCAATCGCCTTGCGTTGATCGTTAATCCGAACAATTTCTTTCGATGTTCGAGAATCTTGGCGGGTAGCTTGCCACTTTCAAACTCGTCCTCAGTCAACGGAAAATTCGCTGCATATACGCCATATTGCAACGCCAGATACAGGCAGGTTGGCGTCTTGCCCGATCGCGACACGCCCAGCAAAATGACATCCGCCTGTTCGTAATTGCGCACGACACTGCCATCGTCGTTCGCCAGCGCGTAGTTGGTCGCTTCAATGCGCTTCATGTAGGTATCGGTATCTGACATACCATGGGCGCGACCGACCTCGTGCGACGCAGTCGCGCCGAGTTCTGCTTCCAAGGTGCCAACGAATGCATCGAAAATGTCCAGATACAGCCCCTCCGCTTGTCGGATAATCTTGCGCAACTCATCATGCACTAGAGAGGAAAATACGATTGGTCGCTGGCCGTCGCGACGGGCTGCCTTGTTGATCTTCTCGGCCAGATCATTGGCGCGCTCGCGCGTGTCGATAAATGGCACCGTCAACTGACGCACATCTTCCCCGGCGAATTGGGTCATCAGGCTATGCCCGAGGGTCTCGGCGGTAACACCGGT
>JBCCZN010000068.1:0-13091 GCA_039187375.1 Pseudomonadota bacterium | reverse complement strand
TTGTCCGATTCACGGGTCCACATCGGATAGATAATGCTCTGCAGTTCGCGTTTACGGGCGTTGAGCTCTGTCGATGCAAGCGGTGCGAACACGAGGCCGACCTTGGCGGCCAGGTCCCCTACCTTCTCAAGAGCGAGGATGGTGTTCTCGAAAGTCGGTGCATCGGGATTATTGACGATAGCCGCCACCTCAGCACGTTGCTCGAGCATGCCCTTCTTGAAGGCCGGCAAAAAATCCTCATCAGAGATTTTGTCAAACGGCGGTACACCGAATGGCGTATCCCATTGCATCAAAAACGGATTGCCCGCCAGCTCCTCATCGGTAACGACAATATCGTCCGCAGCTGCTTGCATATCGGTTTGGGTATCAGGCTCAGCAGGCGCTTGTGTTTCATTACCGCAACCGGCCAAAAGCAGCGCCAACAGTGCGCCCCAGCAAAATCTCAGTGTCATCGCTCTATCCTCGGATAGTCTTTTAATAGGTAGCACGCAAGGGTGACACAGGATGCGCAGCAGCGCCATGCCAAAACGGCACTACAATTTGACACTGATGGGGCTCAACACAGACAATCGAGCGCTGTTTTTTCGGGTCACAAGGAATCTGCCTGATGATGAAAAAAATCTTTGCAGCATTGGCTGTTATGGGTCTGGCGAGCGCAGCACACGCTGAGTGCACGGTAGATATCGAAGTGGGTGACTCACTGGCGTTTAGCACCGGTGCAATTGAAGTGCCGGCAAGCTGTGACAACGTCACGGTCAACCTGAAGCACACCGGCACGTTGCCCAAAGCGGCGATGGGACATAACTGGGTGCTCGCCACCGACGCAGACTGGGAAGCCGTCGCGACCGCCGGCATGGCCGCAGGGGTTGATGGCAATTATCTACCCGCTGACGATGCCCGCATCATTGCATCAACCAAGCTTGTTGGTGGTGGCGAGTCAGACAGCATTACGTTCTCCACCGGCGACATGGATGCCGGTGGCAGTTACACATTCTTCTGCTCGTTTCCGGGCCACTGGTCCGTCATGCGCGGCAGCTTCAAGCTAGTCTGATCTGAAGAACCACTTCTCGCACAATGACTCAAAGGGGCCGTCTGACGGCCCCTTTTTGGCTGAGACACTTGCAAAGATATGGCACTAACACTTGCAACAGCTGGCTTACTCTACGCGGCCTGCGTGCTTTTGCATCATGCGCACCCCAAGCGCAGCGATATTAATTGGGTTGCAAGTGATGAGCGTGCACCCACCATCATGCGTTGGAGTGCCGTCGTTTTAATCGCGATGGCCCAGCTGCTGCTGGCCGCCGCAATCGGTTGGGAGCGCGGCATACCGGTATTGTTGGCCGTACTGGCTGGTGCCGGTGTATTCAGCCTGTTGACCGCAACGCTGGCGAGTCGAGCCCATGTTGCAGGCGGATTGATACTATTCATCGTCGGTGTCGCAGGTGCCGGCAGCTACCTGACATTCGCTTAGACCCGGGGCAACTGACGATGCTAAAGTGGATTTTGCTGGCGATTTTGGTTGCGTTCATTGCATGGAGTACCTGGCGCAAGCCGCGGCTAACTGCCACGATTTTATGGTCGCTGACAGCCACCGTACTGGGCTCTGCGGGCTTATTGCTCGTATTGCCCACCGAATTTAAGCCAACCATCATCTGGATGTCGCTGGCGACACCGTTGATTTGGGCAGGCCTGATGCTCTGGTGTTATTGGGATACGCGCGCCTGGCGCCCCGCCACCGGAATGATCGCGATTACAGTGCTCGGTGTTATTGCCGTGATTGTTGTTCCCCCACCGGGAGGTTAAACCAATGGATAGAGATCGCAGAGTCCGCGTCTACGATGCCCATTCATGGACCGGAATTAGTCTTGGAATCATTCTGTTTGTCGTGTGCTTTACCGGCTCACTGGCAATGTTCGATCATGAAATCCAGAGCTGGGAAGACCCGGCACGCCGACTGGCACCGACTGACAACCCGATTCCTGTACAGCCGCTAATGAGCCAGTTCATGGATGAATTCGGCGAGCCAGAAGCGATTACTTTTGTTGGCATGACCTACCCGAGCGCCTACGAACCCTACTACCAGGGACGGGTCAACGTGCGCACCGAAGACGGCTTTGATTTTCACAGTCGCAAATGGGATCCGGCCACCGGCGAGGTATTGCCTTCACGTGGTGATGGGCTGTCCACCTGGATCCTGGATTTCCATCGCGACCTGATGTGGCCAACGGCACTGGGCGGACGCACCGTGGGTGGCGGACTGGTCGGTATATTTGGCATCGTGATGATGCTCTCGATCATCACCGGCATCCTGACCCATAAGAAAATACTGAAGGAGTTCTTTCAGTTCCGGGTTGATAAATCTGTCCGCGTCAAGTGGAAAGACGCGCACAATTTTCTCGGCGTCTGGACGCTGCCTTTTTCGATTGTCATGGCCTTCACCGGCGCCTGGCTTGGTGTCGTAGCACTCATGCTGCCAGCCACTGGAGCCCTGGTTTTCAAGGGTAACGCCGAGCAGGTCATTGAGACGATCCAGGGGCCGCCGATTGAGCGGACAGGTGTGGCGGCAACGATGATCAGTCTGGATGAGATTGCGGACAGGCCGCATAGCGACAGTGGTGCGATGCCGGTCAGTGTGTTTATCAGCCGTTGGGGGGATGAAACCGCCGAATACGCCGTTAACTACCTGCCCGATACGGAACTGATGTACTACGAGCAGGAAAAAATCAGTGGTGTGACGGGTGCGCTGTTGCCGTTGACCGGACTGGATGCGCCGTCGCCTGAGACGCGCGTAGTCGCTGCGGTCTCGCCACTGCACTACGGCACCTATGGCGGCATTTCGCTTAAGTTCCTGTATTTCCTACTGGGGATTGGCCTCAGTGCCATGGTTGCACTTGGCAATATGGTTTGGGTTGAACGGCGCGCCAACAGCTCCGAGGGCAAACGCAGCCCACAGTTTTACGAGCGCTTGGCGCGACTCACCGTCGGTGGCTGTCTGGGCGTTGTGCTGGCATCCGTCGCGATATTCTATGCCGACGTCTATTACACCGGCGATGAACAGACGCGTATCGTCTACATCGGACAATGGTATTTCGCAGTGTGGTTTGCAGTGTTGACCTACGCGATGCTCATTCGCAATAGCTATCAATCCACACGTCACATTCTCGCAGCGACCGGTGTGGGCCTACTGGGATTGCCAATCGTCAGTGCGATGCAAGCCGGTGAAATGCCGTGGCATACTCTGGCAGCCGGGCATGCCGCGTCACCGTTTGTGGATCTGACTTTGTTCGTACTAGGCATCATATGCCTGGCGGTCACCTGGAAATTACCGAAAGAACGCAAGGCGCGACCGGCGCGTCGCACCCGCCCCAGCAAACATCAAGAATCCGTCGATACAGCCATTGCTCAAACCGGCTGAACCGCCAATTTTGGAGAGACAGACTATGCGCATCACACCAAGAATGATCGGGTTATTCGCTGCATTACTTGGCATCGCCTCGATTGCTCATGCCGATTCAATGACACTGAGCAGCGATGACATCGAACATGGCAGCTTTATGGCGAAGGCGCAGGAGTTTGAAGGCTTCGGTTGCAGCGGCGGTGATCAATCGCCGCAGCTGTCCTGGTCTGGCGCACCCGAGGGCACACAAGCGTATGCGGTGTTTGCCTATGATCCTGATGCACCGACTGGCAGTGGCTGGTGGCACTGGCAACTGATTAACATCCCGGCCGACATCACTGACTTGGATGCCGGCGCTGGCGCGACGGATTCGAAGTCCATTCCGAGCGGTAGCCAACAAATGCGCAACGATTATGGCAGCGTCGGCTTTGGGGGTGCGTGCCCGCCACCGGGTGATGGCGCGCATCGCTATCAATTCACGGTGTATGCACTGTCACAGAAGCTCGACATTCCTGCCGATGCCTCAGCTGCGCTCACCGGCTACATGGTCAAAGCGAATGCGCTCGCGTCAGCGACCATCGAGGCACTGTATAAGCGCTAACCTTCCAGCGGCACTCGCACTGCCGTTGCCACGATTTCATACTGTGCGCCAGCCCGAAACGCATTTGGGCTGGCTGCATCCTGATTAAAATGCGCAGCCTGCTCGGCACTTAATTCGTGTCGCTTCAACACGCCGCGTAATGTGACCGTTCGACCTGAAATGTCGGTCGGTACAAAAAACCCATAGTCCTTGAATCGAACGCGAACAAGATGCGCGCCGTCTTGCGCAACGAAAAAGCAGCCCTTTTTTTGGCAGACCTTCTCGACCTTGGCGGTCACCTGCACCGATGCGTCAACGTAATCATCGGGCGTTTGCATAATCTCGCGCAGTGGCTGTGCCGAATCGGCTTTCACCAGTGGCTCACCGAACGTCTCGTACTGGTCCGTGACCTCGACCGGCTCGGATAAGCGGATCACACTCGCATCCTGTGCGATCGCAGAATCCAGGCATCCCAGTATTGGTGCGCAGAGCAGCAACGACCAAGTTGCCAATGTGTTTTTTAGCGCCATGAAAATTGCTCCTGATATCAGGTCTTCCCGCACTGTCCCACTAAATTCCAACAAGCTCAATGGTCGGCACCCGGACTGCGAGTGACTAACCAGTGAATTTAGACAAAAACTGAACGCCTTGATAATCCAGTTTATGAATAGCGAATATTTGCAGCGCAGTACCTCCAATCACTGCTGAATTGGCCGCTCTTAACAGTCTGCGCAGATGTCTGCGGTTATAATGCGACGTAGGGGACAACACATCGGTGCGCCGCATGGCAGCACCGGTTTGGTGTGCCCCAAGTTTGGAATTTGAGTTGAGGGCTCGTCATGAGTGCGTTTACAGACTACCTGCAAGAAATTGAAACCCGACATCAGGACGGCCTGCACCCCAAGCCGATCGATCAAGGTGATCTGGTTGCCGAGCTGATCG
Source organism: Pseudomonadota bacterium (assembly GCA_039187375.1). Lineage (GTDB taxonomy): Bacteria > Pseudomonadota > Gammaproteobacteria > Steroidobacterales > Woeseiaceae > CALBPI01. Next base: position 8,172 of record JBCCZN010000068.1, on the reverse strand, counting down.
CGCAGATCAAGGATGTGCACCACGAACACCGCGAAACCTCACTCAACTTCTTTATATACAACACCCTGCCTGGCACCACATCGGCTGCACGCGAAAAGTCGGCATTCCTGAAAGCGATCATTCTGAATGAAGAACGCGTCGCAGAAATTTCGCCGGCGTTTGCATTCGAGTTGCTCTCGCACATGCAGGGTGGCCCATCAGTCGAGGTGTTACTGGACTTGGCGCTGGGTGAGGATGCCAGCATCGCTAACCAGGCAGCCGAGATACTCAAAACGCAGGTTTTTCTCTATGAGGCTGACACCGAACGACTCGAAGCGGCCTACAAAGACGGTAATGAACTGGCTAAGGATCTACTGCACAGCTATGCCAAAGCAGAGTTCTTTACTGAGCTGCCCGAAGTCGAAGAACAGATCAAAGTCGTGACCTACGTTGCGGCTATCGGAGACGTCTCGACTGACCTGCTCTCGCCAGGTAAGGAAGCGCACTCGCGGTCCGACCGAGAATTACACGGCCGAAGCTTGATGGACCCGGCAGCTCAGACTGAAATTCAGGCACTCAAGGACCAGCATCCTGATAAGCGGGTCATGCTGATCGCAGAGAAGGGCACGATGGGTGTTGGCTCATCGCGTATGTCCGGCGTCAACAATGTGGCGTTGTGGACTGGTATTCCGGCCAGCCCTTACATTCCGTTTATCAATATCGCGCCGATTGTCGGTGGCACTAACGGTATCTCACCGATCTTTCTGACCACAGTCGGCGTCACCGGCGGCATTGGCATCGACCTGAAGAATTGGGTTAAAAAACTAGATGCCGACGGCAATCCAGTGATGGATGAGGATAACGAACCCGAACTGGAGCAAGTCTTCTCCGTCGATACCGGCACAGTACTCACGATCAACCTCAAAGAGAAGAAACTCTACAACGAAGATGGCAGCGAGGAGCTGTGCGACATCTCCTCAGCACTGACACCGCAGAAGCTTGAGTTCATCAAGGCGCGCGGCTCGTATTCCGTTGTATTTGGTAAGAAGTTACAGAATTTTGCAGCGCAGGCGCTGGGTATCGACATGCCCACCGTTTATGCACAATCGAAAGAGGTGTCGCATGAAGGCCAGGGTCTGACTGCGGTTGAGAAGATCTTCAACAAAAACGCGGTGGGCGCGACCCCCGGCAAGGTGCTACACGCCGGATCTGATGTCCGCGTCAAGGTCAATATTGTCGGCTCGCAAGACACCACCGGACTGATGACCTCTCAAGAGCTGGAAATGATGGCGGCCACCGTGATCTCTCCAACGCTTGATGGCGCTTACCAATCCGGGTGCCATACTGCGTCGGTCTGGGACCGCAAAGCGCAACGCAATATCCCCAAACTGATGTCTTTTATGAATGACTTCGGCTTGATCACCGCGCGCGATCCTAAAGGCGTCTATCACTCAATGACCGACGTCATCCATAAGGTACTCAACGATATTACTGTCGATGATTGGGACGTCATCATCGGTGGTGACTCGCATACACGCATGTCGAAGGGCGTCGCATTTGGTGCAGACTCCGGTACCGTCGCACTGGCGCTTGCGACCGGCGAAGCGACCATGCCGATTCCGGAGTCGGTCAAGGTCACCTTCAAGGGTGCACTGAAGCCGCACATGGATTTCCGCGATGTCGTACACGCAACTCAGGCGCAGATGTTGCAGCAGTTTGGTGACAACGTATTCCAGGGTCGGATTATTGAGGTACATATCGGCACATTGCTCGCCGACCAGGCATTTACCTTCACCGACTGGACGGCAGAGATGAAAGCCAAGGCATCGATTTGCATCTCGACGGACGAGACGCTTATCCAGTCTCTGGAGATCGCCAAGAGTCGCATCCAAATCATGATCGACAAAGGCATGGATAATGATCGCGGCGTGCTTGCAGGTCTGATCGCCAAAGCCAATCACCGAATTGAAGAAATTCGCTCCGGCGAGCGCCCAGCGCTATCGCCAGATAGCAACGCCAAATACTCCGCCGAGTTCACCGTCGATTTGGACCAGATCGTCGAGCCGATGATCGCTGACCCGGACGTCAATAACGACGATGTCTCAAAACGCTACACGCACGATACGATCCGACCGATTTCCTATTATGAGGGCACCAAGAAGGTTGACCTGAGTTTTGTCGGATCATGCATGGTGCACAAGGGCGACATGAAAATCCTGGCACAGATTCTGAAAAATGTTGAAGCACAAAACGGTACGGTCAATTTCAAGGCACCGCTTGTCGTCGCGCCGCCAACCTACAACATCGTTGATGAACTAAAAGCCGAGGGTGACTGGGCAGTGTTGCAAAAATACTCGGGCTTCGAGTTCAGCGACACCTCACCGAAAAACCACGCGCGCGAGAAGTACGACAATATGATGTACCTCGAACGACCCGGCTGTAACCTGTGTATGGGTAATCAGGAAAAGGCCGAGAAGGGTGATACGGTGATGGCGACCTCTACGCGCTTGTTTCAGGGACGCGTGGTCGAAGACTCACAAGAGAAAAAAGGCGAGTCGTTGTTGGCCTCTACACCGGTGGTTGTATTGTCGGCGATTCTGGGTCGTACACCGAACCTGGATGAGTACATCGCTGCCGTTGACGGCATTGATCTGACAGAGTATGTGCCGCCACAGGCGGCGTAATCAGTTCAACTGAGAAACACTCAATACGCCTGAACGGTATCCAGCCGCAAAGAAAACGCGCCGTCCTTCTTGTCATAGATCATCAAACCCATGCCGGTGATGTTGGCGGTGTTGAGTGCAGGCCCACGCAGCTCAGCACCGCGAAAGGTTGGGATAAATGCACTGAACGGTATATCGATATTTTGCCACTGGCCATCAACGGTCTCGAAGTCTGCCCAATACGCAACTTCACGGCCGTAGTAACGCGCATCGCTGGTAAATCGCCAAGTATAGCGACGCCCATCACCGCGAATACGTAGACGTACGCCATCGTAAGCGGACAAGTCGAGCAACATCCTGGCGCTGCGTATTGAACTGAATCCGCCACCACGCGTGTTGGTGCTGCCAGCAAACATCACAATACCATCGTCAATCGAAAATCCGCCTTTGCTGCGACCACCCATGACATTGTCATTAACGACCAGCCAACCCGGATCGCGTGTGGCCACAGTATGATCAGTTATCAGCATAGGCCTATCCGCTCCCTCTTCAGCGGTTGCAGCACATCCGAGCTGCCCACCGAATATCAGCAATCCTGCAAGCACGGTGGTTGGTGTTCTCCAGTTCATTCTTATCTCCGCCAAACGGTATTTCCAGTTATTCGCTGACGCTTGGCAAAAGGATGCCAAGACCAGGCTCAGTCAGAGACGATATAACAATCCGGCCATCAGGATGCGTCACCGCCCCAGTCGTCAGTGCATAAGCACCGGTGGGATCTTGCAGGGTTTCAATCACACTACCCTGATCATCGATCCGAAATACCAAACCGTAGCGCGTTGGCGCCGGACGAAATGACTCAGGCAAACGCGCAACCATGCGCCGAAAGAACGGTCTTGATGCCAGTCGATCCATCAGGGGGTTTCGCGGACTGACCAATCCGACCCAAAACGTGCCGTCCGGCGCTGGATTGATGTTGTCCGGGAAGCCTGGCAAATTTTCGATCACCACCTCGCCGGGAGAGCCATCCAGAGGCAATCGCCAAACGCTATACGTGCCCGTTTCGACCACCATTAACGCGGATTCATCGGCACTGAGCGCGACGCCATTGGCAAACGTCAGCCCGTCAGCGAAAAGCTGCGTGCGCATTGTTGCAGGATCGTAGACCAACACCCGACCATTAGACGAGTGCTCCAGTAGATCCAGTACTGAGGCAGCTAATGTGCCGCCATTAGCCTGCGCTCCGAACCGTGTCGAGGCATCCGAGAAAAAGACGCGCCCATCGGATGCGATATCGACATCATCGGCATACCGAATCGAGCTGCCGTCATCGACCTGGTCCGTCAGTAGTGTGACATCACCAGTCCGGTCAATCATCAATAGGCCGCGATACGCATCGGCTACATAGAGATTGCCGTCCGGAGCAAATTCGATACCAAGCGGTCGACCGCCTGTGTTGGCAAAGACACTGACAAGACCATCGGTTTCAATCCGAATGATGTCGCCGTCGTGTGTGGCGGTATAGATGAGATCGTCTGGTCCGACGGCGATATCCTCTGGACCGAACCGGCCACCGAGGTCAGTGATCGTCAGTGACGACAGCCGATTATTTCGCGCAAACGAACCGCTATACCCTTCGTCCGATGGCGCGCGCCAGGCAACCGGTTGCACTGGTACTGGCCAAAAAAGCAAATAGACCAGTGCGCTGAGCAACAGCGCGATCAACACACGAATTACACGGCGTCTGATTGTAATGTGACTCGCCATTGATGCCTCTTGGGTTTGCAACAGAAAAAATCGCGCAGCGCAGATTTAATCGGGCACACTATCTCCAGATCGATACGTTTAATTATGGATTCGCTTATGCCGCTCGTCACTATTCTTGTTGCTCTGTTTCTAATCATCCTCGGTGTGGGTAGCTGGCTTGAGGCCGGACAATCCAGCGTCACCGCGTTGATTCCGGCGTTCTTCGGATTGCCATTGCTGCTCGCCGGTGTGATTGCCAGAAAGGACACCCTGCGCAAACACGCGATGCATGCCGCAGCGGCAATTGCACTGCTGGGCGCACTCGGCGCACTCGGGCGCGGCGTCCCGGCAGCGCTTGCCGATGATTCGCTCCGCTTAGCCACCATTGTCCAGCTGACAATGGGTATTACCCTCGTCGTATTCATCGTCCTGTGCGTGCGTTCCTTCATCGCGGCACGCAAAGCAGGCGGGCTGGATAGCGCGTCTACTTGAAGTCGATGAACGATTCGGTGTGTATCCTCGCCTGCTCGGGGTCGATCCACCACTTCGCGTAGTCATCGCGTGCCCACAGTGGCACAAAACTCTTGAAGCCATCGTGCCATTGGCGTGCGGTGACGCCGCCGGAAATCACACCGATAACGTAATCGGTGTTAGCGAAATCCGAGACAAACTGGGCGGAATCGAAAAATTCGGACTCGAATGAACTGTTACCGCCATATTGACCGCGACGCAGCGTCTCACCGGAGCCCGACTGCGGCATCGGTGCGACGCCGAGCCAATTTGCACCGACACCCTGCGTACGCAGTGGGCTGACAAACTGAACGGTATGCAGCCTGCCCCATTGCCACTGGGCCCGGTCCTCGCCCAGTTCTTCGTTCAAACGGAACAGGGCTTTGGTCGTAGCACGCACAATCAGTGCATCCCGTGATTCGATCGTATCGGGTGTCGTTTGATCATCAAACCACGGTGTATTGGGTTGCTCGACCAGCCACTGATCGACACGCTCCAACCAAAAATACCGATTGCGCTCTAGCTGCAATAGTGTATCGGTATCCAAATCATCGGCGAAAATATCGTGGAACAACTGTTCGAATATGGCGTGATATAGCGATGGCGCAATCGCATCCTTGTCATCACGAAAATCCCACTGCGTCAGCACGTCAGCGACATCAGCGAATTGCGGCTCATTGGAGAGTGCGTTCACGATGATCGGCACAAGTCGCTGGGCATGCAGATTCAGATCATCGCGAATTAACTGCCAATGATCCTCCGCATCCCAGTCGGCCGCACCACTCAACACTTGTTTGATCCGGCGGTAGCGATACGACGGTGCGAAATGTGACGAGTAATAATACGGATAATCTTCGACACGCATATCGCCGTTGGCACTGGCCACCCATCCATCGGCCGGATTAATCGCACCGGGCATCTCGGACTTCGCGATCCACCCAGTCCACGCTTTGCTGAGCGGCTGGGCAAACGCGCCATTACCACTCGAACGTATGGGCACACGTCCGGTCGAGCGACGCGAGATATTGCCGCTCGCATCAGCGAATGCGACATTAAAGAACATCACATCGATATCGGCGATGGCGGCATCAAACTCGGCGACACTGGTCGCGGTTAAAAACCGATCAATACCGATTGTTGGGCGCTGCGTGCCAGCCAGTGCCCAATGCAGCGAGAGTGTCACATCGTTGGCGGTCACAATCTCCGGGTGATCGGTGACGATTGGCCCGCGTGGCGTACTGCGTACGTCGATCGTATGCGTCCGAATACCATCTGGCGCCGCATCATCCTTAATCTGAAACACCTCGGTTCGTGAGGTGACCGGACCATCTTCGGGTGCAAGCGTCTCGACGAACAAATCCTGAGTATCGGCGTAGCCGTTCGTGACTCCCCATGCGACTTGTCCCGTGCGGCCGACGAGAAAACCGGGTACGCCGGGCAGGTGTAAGCCGAACGATTCAATATTCGGTGTGAATAGGCCCATGGGCAGCCACGGGCCAGGCAGGATGCGTGCATCCAGATGCGGATCATTGGCCACGATCGCTCTGCCGCTGGCACTGCGTCCCGGACCGATTGCCCAGTTGTTCGAACCCAATTGGGGGAACCGCGCGGGTGTCAGTGCAGAGGCTGTTGGCACAACTATTCCCGTCCAGTCTTCCCACCCGGACAAAGATACGGGCAGCGCGGGGCTAGCGCGATCGGGGTTGATGTTCAATGGCACCAACTCGGCAGCGCGCTCTGGCCCCAACGTCGCAACGAGCTGGGCCATTAGCAACTCATCCATCATATTGCGGCCGTGGGTAAATCCAATGAAATGCATCACCATCATCAGCTGTTCGACGCTCCACGGTGACGGCGTTAGATCGAGCAGCGACAACTCCAACGGAAAATCATCCGAGCAACATGCGAGGTAGGCATTCACCCCCTCGGCGTAGGCTTGCAGATAGGCACGCTCAGGCTCGCCAAGCTCGGCGGCGTGTCGCCGGGCGTTGCCCGCCACATCCATAACCCGAATCAGAATGTCAGGGGACAGCGCACTCTCACCAATGACAGACGCGAGCCGACCCTCGATCAACAGGCGGTAGTACTCCAGCTGGAATAACCTGTCCTGCGCGGTAATGAATCCCTGCGCCCGAATCAGATCGATCTCATTGCCGGCGAAAATATAGGGCACGCCGAGCGTGTCACGTCGGACAACGACCGGCGCGTCGAACAGATCGATATCCAGAGTGCCTGGTGTCGCGTAGTCATTGACGCTCGACAGCCACCACCACAGGGCCAACAGCAACACCGCCAGGGCAACACCGGTAAACTTGAAAATTCGGATCACGATGGGCTTTTCCTCTTCAGAATTGTTATATTGTATCGTTCTGTCCCGCAAATGCTGAGCTGTCTGAGTATCCTATGAGTATTGAGGAATTTGGCGACATTCACGACGTGGTTGTGATCGGTGCAGGTGCCGCCGGCGTGGGTGTGGCGCTGGCACTAAGACACGCCGGCATTGAACGCTATGTCGTACTGGAGCGTGACAGGATCGGTGCTTCATTCGCCAACTGGCCGGCCGAGACTCGATTTATCACGCCGTCATTTCCCACCAACTCCGTTGGTATGCTGGATCTGAATTCCATCGCCATCGGCGTGTCGCCAGGATGGAGCATGGAGGTCGAGCACCCGAGCGGCCAACACTACGCAGAGCATTTGCGCGCCGTTGCCGAGCATTTTGAGCTACCGGTGATCGAAGGCGTAGCGGTCAATAACGTCATTCAGACCGGCAAACACTTTCTAATTGAAACCAGCGAAACCGCCCTGCGCACCAAGCATGTTATCTGGGCGACCGGCGAGTTCCAGTTTCCGCAAGCAGGCAGCTTTCCGGGCAGCGAACTGTGTCGCCATACTGCCACGGTCGACAGCTACGAAACGCTCGATGCCGATGATCTGGTGTTCATCATCGGTGGTTTCGAAAGCGGTATCGATGCTGCCTACCACTTAGCGTGTAACAACAAAGAGAGCTGGGTGTTCGATGCCGGTGCACCGTGGGAGAACAATGCCTCAGATCCAAGTGTCGCAGTCTCACCATTCACCATGGAGCGGATGCGCGAAGCGGTATTTGGCGAACACGTGACGCTCAATCCCAATGCACCGGTGGTGTCGGTGACGCGCCATGACGGTGATTATATCGTCACAACCAAGAACGGTGCCTCATACCGAACCAGCACACAGCCTCTTTACGCAGGCGGCTTTAATGGTTGCCATGGTTTGATTCGAGAGATGTTTGAGC
>JBCCZN010000067.1:0-13114 GCA_039187375.1 Pseudomonadota bacterium | reverse complement strand
CGCACCATGCTGTAGGAACCGGACGGCGCGGTCAGCCACCTCACGCGAGGTCACCAGTCCCGCATGCGGCACCGCCAAGCTCAGATGATCGGCAAGTCCTGTCCATTGCGTTTCTTCCACCGAGACGACACCGTCATGCGGCGCGGCCAACGCGTCATTCTGGCGCCCCTGATGCATCGCCATCGTCCCGGCAATGGCACCGATCTGAATGCCAGGCAATGACCAGTCAAACGACTGCCGGGTTAACGATTGCGCCATCTCGCCGTCTGCACCATCCAGCGATGCAACGCGCAGCGCTGCAGCGGCGCTCACCACCGGTGTGCCGAGTAAGACGATACGGCCAATCGGCAGATCCGCGTGCTGCTGCAAGAACGACATCACCACCACGCCGGCCAGTCCGTGGGCAATGATGTGGCAGGGCGAGGACTCGGTTGGACCGAGGTCGTGGAGGATAAAATCGGCCAACACATCCACATTGCGTTGCAGGCCGGCGCGGGCGTTGCGCACCAGCACCCGCTTGGCATTCAAGTGGTAGCGCTCGCACAGGCGACGGCGCATAAAGCCAGCCTCAGCACCGCGCAGCCAGGTGCCCTGAACCAGTGCTACCGGCGCGCCGCGCTCACTCATTCGGGCGCGGGTTTAGCCCTGAGTCGAATGCCGGTTTCCTTCAGCTGTGCTGCGGAAACCTCACCCGGTGCATCGGTCAGCGGGCAGTGTGCCGACTGAGTTTTCGGAAATGCGATGACGTCACGAATACTATCGGCGCCGGCCATCAACATCACCAGTCGATCCAGCCCAAAGGCAATGCCACCGTGCGGCGGACAACCGTAAGACAGCGCTTTCAGCAGGAAGCCAAACTTCTCCTGCGCTTCCTCATCACTGATGTCCAGTACTTCGAACACCGCCGCCTGCATGTCGGCATCGTGAATACGAATAGAACCGCCACCAATCTCGGAACCATTCAACACCATGTCATAGGCCCTGGATGGCGCATCACCCGGCGCCTCACGTAGTGCTTGGGCGCTATCCGCACTGGGCGCTGTGAACGGATGGTGCAGTGACGTCCAGCGGCCACTGGTCGCGTCTTTTTCGAACATCGGGAAGTCGACCACCCACAACGGTGCCCAACCCTCGGCGACCAGACCCCGGTCCTCGCCCAGACGCACACGCAGCGCGCCCAATGCATCGTTCACAACCCGTGCCTTGTCGGCGCCAAAGAACACAACATCACCGGTGGCCGCACCGGTGCGCTTGAGAATCCCGGTTACGGTCGCGTCCGGCAGGAATTTCAAAATTGGCGACTGCAAGCCATCGCGACCGGCAGCGACGTCATTGACCTTGATATAGGCGAGCCCGCGCGCACCATAGCGGCCGACAAAGCTCGTGTAGTCATCGATTTCCTTGCGCGACAGATCCGCACCGCCAGGCAAGCGTAAGGCGGCGACACGCCCTTCGGGGTCCGCCGCAGGGCCTGCGAACACTTTGAATTCGACGCCCTGCATCAGATCCGCCACCTCGACCAATTCCAGATCGATGCGCATATCGGGTTTGTCTGAACCAAAGCGTGCCATCGCTTCGGCGTACGGCATACGCGGGAACGGCGAGGGCAATTCAATGTCCATCACCTCGCGGAACAGATGCTGCACCATCGCTTCCATCGAGCCCATGACATCGTTTTCTTCGACGAAGCTCATCTCGATATCGAGCTGGGTGAACTCCGGCTGACGATCCGCGCGCAAGTCTTCATCCCGGAAGCACCGCACGATCTGATAATAACGATCAACGCCGGACATCATCAGCAGCTGTTTGAAAATCTGCGGCGACTGCGGCAACGCAAAGAACTTCCCAGCATGCGTGCGGCTTGGCACGATGTAGTCGCGTGCCCCTTCCGGTGTGGCGCGGGTCAACATCGGCGTTTCGACGTCGACGAAACCTGCGCTGTCGAGATAGGCACGCATCGCACGGGTGACCGCATGCCGCAAGCGCAGGTTTGCCATCATCGGCGCCTTGCGCAAATCCAGGTAGCGGTGTTTCAGACGCAGCTCTTCGTTGGTCTGCTCATCGTGGTGGAACGGCGGTGTCTCCGATGCATTTAACACAACCAGTTCGTTGGCAACGAGCTCCACCTTGCCGCTGGCCATTGCCGGGTTATGCATCCCCTCGGGGCGCTCGCGCAGCGAACCGGTAGCCTGGATGACATATTCACTGCGCAGCCGCTCGGCATTGCTGAACAGCGCATCATCGCCGGGATTGAACACGACCTGCAGCAGGCCTTCGCGATCACGCAAATCAACGAAAATCACGCCGCCGTGGTCACGACGACGGTGTACCCAACCGGTCACGGTAATGGTCTGTCCGATCAACGCCTCATCGACGAGACCGCAATAGTGTGTGCGCATGAGCTAAATCCGGGCGAAACCGCCGAAAAAGAGCGCGAAAGTTTAAGAGTTGTCTGGCGTGGCTGCAACCGATGGCAGCGCGTCTCCCGGTTGCCAGGCTGGCACTACCACACCCAGCGAGATGATCATCTTCAGCGCTGATTCCACATCCATGTCGAGGACAATGGCATCTTCCTTCGGCACCATGATGATAAAGCCCGAGGTTGGGTTCGGTGTCGTTGGCACGAACGTGCAGATCATTTCCTGACCGGTGCGGGCCTGCACCTCACCCAGATTGGTCGAGGTCTGAAACGCCAGGCTCCAGGTGCCCTTGCGCGGATACTGGATCAGCAACACGCTCTTAAACGAATCGCCGCTTGGCGAGAACACGACCTCCGCGAAGTTCTTGGCCGCAGAATAGACGGTGCGGATCAACGGGATGCGGTTGAGCATCTGCTCGGAGAAATCCACCATTCGGCGACCAACGATATTGGCGGTGAACAGGCCGGTGATCAGCAACACCAGTATCGTCAGAATGATCCCAAGGCCAGGAATGTCATACCCGTAGGTGGCCGGCTGGAACTGGGGTGGCAACAGGTCGAGGCTTGAGTTCATCAGCCCCAACAGCAGACGGAAAATAAATACCGTCACGCCAATCGGCAACCAAACCAACAACCCGGCTATCAGATATCGTCTCACCCAGCGCATCCTCGAATCAGGCCGCCGCGCCGTCGGACTTCTTGGCGCTATCGGATTTGGATCCAGACTTGGTCTCGGATTTACCCGATTTGTCGCCTGAGTCTTTTGGCTTGTCGGACTTGCCGTCATCGGCCAGGTTGCGCTTGTTGTCCTTCTTGAAGTCGGTCTCGTACCAGCCCTGACCTTTCAGACGGAAACTCGGCGCCGACAGCTTGCGCTTCAGCTCAGGCTGATTGCAGGCAGGGCAGTCTACCAATGGCGCGTCGGCCATTTTCTGCAGTGCATCCAGTTCATGTCCGCAGGTCTTGCAGACATATTCATAGATCGGCATGCGGTGTCCTCATCTCAACTGCCTCTAGTATAAACCGACTGGCGCTACGCCGCGTTGAACATCAGTGCCTCGCCGCCGACGTTCTCGTCGGCAACATCCACATGCACGGCAGTGCCCGGTGCAAACTCACCGGTCAGAATACGTTGCGCCAAGGGATTTTCGACCTCGACCTGAATGGCGCGCTTCAGCGGCCGTGCACCGTAGACCGGATCGAAGCCCATCTCGGCCAGCCGCGCCAGTGCCGCGTCGGACAATGCCATCGTCAGGTCGCGCTCGGCAAGGCGTGCGCGTAGCCCTTCAAGTTGAATGTCGACAATGCGCCGAATGTGCTCGCGTGCCAGTCGATGGAAGACCACCGTGTCGTCGACCCGATTGATAAACTCCGGCCGGAAATGTTGTGAGACCACCTCTATCACCGAGCGCTTGATCGATTCGTAATCGGTGTCGGCGCCACTGCCCTGGATTCGGTCGGAGCCGAGATTCGAGGTCATGATCACAACCGCATTGCGAAAATCAACGGTACGGCCCTGCCCATCGGTCAGTCGCCCATCATCGAGCACCTGCAACAGAATATTAAATACATCCGGGTGCGCCTTCTCTACCTCATCGAGCAAAATCACCGAATACGGACGGCGCCGGATTGCCTCGGTCAGATAGCCGCCTGATTCATAACCGACATAGCCCGGCGGTGCCCCGATCAAGCGAGCCACGGAGTGCTTTTCCATAAACTCCGACATGTCGATACGCACCATCGCATCGTCACTATCGAACAAGAATGGTGCGAGTGCTTTGGATAACTCGGTCTTGCCCACCCCGGTGGGCCCAAGGAACAGGAACGAGCCAATCGGCCGGCTCGGATCGGACAAACCCGCACGCGAGCGACGGATTGCATTGGACACGGCACTGACCGCTTCCGCTTGGCCAACCACACGTTGCGCTAACTCCGCCTCCATGCGCAGTAGTTTGTCGCGCTCACCTTCGAGCATTTTCGATACCGGAATGCCAGTCCAACGCGAGACGATCTCCGCCACCTCTTCATCGGTGACGCGATTGCGTACCAGCGTCGGTTTGTTTTCGGTATTCACCGACGCGCTCTCCAGCTGTTTCTCCAAAGCCGGCAAGCTGCCATATTGCAACTCGGACATGCGCGCCAAGTCTCCCGCACGCCGCGCATTCTCAAGCTCCAGACGCACCCGCTCGATCTCCTCCTTGATATGGGTTGATCCCTGCATCGCTGCTTTTTCGGCCGTCCAGATCTCTTCCAGATCGGCGTACTCGCGCTCCAGCGTCGTCAGCTGTGCCTCCAGATCGTCCAGGCGCTTGCGTGACGCCTCGTCGGATTCCTTGTTCAGGGCCTCTCGCTCGATCTTCAATTGAATGATGCGCCGCTCCAGGCGATCCATCGATTCGGGCTTTGAGTCGATCTCGATACGAATCCGCGACGCGGCCTCATCGACCAGATCGATGGCCTTGTCCGGCAGCTGACGATCAGAGATATAACGGTGAGAGAGCGTGGCCGCCGCCACGATCGCCGGGTCGGTGATATCCACGCCGTGGTGCACCTCATAACGCTCTTTGAGTCCACGCAAAATCGCCACGGTGTCTGCCACCGTTGGCTCATCGATCAACACTTTCTGGAAGCGACGCTCCAGCGCTGCATCCTTCTCTATATATTGGCGATATTCATCTAGCGTGGTGGCGCCGACACAATGCAGCTCACCGCGCGCCAGTGCCGGTTTGAGCATATTGCCCGCATCCATCGCACCCTCGGCCTTGCCCGCACCCACCATCGTATGCAGCTCATCGATAAACAGGATCACCTGGCCTTCCTGCTTGGCCAGGTCATTCAGAACCGCTTTTAATCGCTCCTCGAACTCACCTCGAAACTTGGCACCGGCGATCAACGCGCCTAAATCGAGCGACAGCAGGCGCTTGTGCCGCATGCCCTCGGGCACCTCGCCGTCGACGATGCGCTGAGCCAGACCCTCGACAATCGCGGTTTTGCCCACGCCGGGTTCACCAATAAGGACAGGGTTGTTCTTTGTACGTCGCTGCAAAATCTGAATCGTGCGACGAATCTCTTCATCGCGGCCGATGATCGGATCGATCTTGCCCTGCAGCGCGCGCTCGGTTAGATCGATCGTGTACTTGTCGAGTGCCTCGCGCTGCTCCTCTGCGTTCGGATCATTGACGCTCTCGCCGCCGCGCAAGGACTCGATCGCCTGCTCCAGCGCCGCTGGTGTGATCCCCGCAGCGGTGAATGCCGTGCCCACGCTGCCGGTATCCTGCGCCGCTGCGAGCACAAACAGCTCGGAGGTCAGATAGGCATCGCCACGCTGTTGCGCCAGTTTGTCGGTGACGTTCAGCAATTTGCCCAGCGCATTGCCCAGCTGCACATCTCCGCCATGGCCGTCGACCTGCGGCAACCGATCCAGCTGCTCGCCCAGCGCTGAGCGCAGCTGATTGGCATTGCCGCCCGCCTTCGCCAACAAGCCACGCGCACTGCCGCCCTGTTGATCGAGCATCGCAACCAACACGTGTACCGGTTCTATAAATTGGTGATCGCGACCGACAGCCAGCGACTGTGCATCGGCCAGCGCCATCTGGAACTTGCTCGTAAGCTTGTCCATCCGCATGCCAGATACCTCAATGAGTTCGTTGGTTCAGATATGGCGCTCGCGCGCGCAGATTCAAGCGCCGGGACGAATCCAGATCGCCGTGGCCATGCGCCCGCAGGGCGCCGACCGGCGGTGGGAAAAAAACGCCCGCGCATCGCTCGCGGTGCAGCGATGGGCCAAGGTGATCCGCGTCAGCCCCGCCGCCCCCAGCGCGCGCATCGTCAGCCCGACCAAATCGGCCTGCCAACGCCCCCGTGCATTACGCTCAAAAAACACAGCCGAGTTTGCGTTCATCTCAACAAACGCCGCGCGCACCTCATCACCCACCTCAAACGCCGCCTGCCCGATCGCAGGCCCGATCCACGCAGCGATGGCCTCTCTAGCGACCCCCATCGCAGAAACGGTGTTGGCGAGCACGCCCGCCGCGAGACCGCGCCAGCCCGCATGCGCCGCGGCAACCACACTGCCATCCAGAGAGGCGAACAACACCGGTACACAATCTGCGGTCATGATCACACCCGCCTGACCTGGAGTGCGCACGACAATCGCATCGGCCTTCACCCCCGCCTTCCAATCGGCGGCTTCGACGACGTCGGCGCCATGCACTTGCGTCAGCCACAATGGCCGGCTCCCGTGCAGCTGCGTTGCGAACCGGGCTCGATTCTCAGTCACCGCAGCCGGTGCATCGCCGACATGATCGCCGAGATTGAAACTGTCGAAGGGCGCGTCACTGACCCCGCCAGCACGTGTACTCGAGATGGCGCCGATCTTGTCGCCCAGCGCCATCGGCCATGCTGGCACAAGCCAATCAGTCGACATTCAGGTTGTCCTGCAACACGGCCAATAGCGTGCGCAGATCGTCAGGTAGTGGCGCACTGACGCTGACGGTCTTGCCCGTGTCCGGGTGACTAAACTCAAGCTGCGCGGCATGTAGCGCCTGCCGCGGAAAGGCGGTGATCGCATCACGCAACGTCTGATTCTTGCCGGCAGGTACTCGGGAGCGGCCGCCGTACAGCGCATCACCGACCAACGGATGGCGCTGATGGGAGAAGTGCACCCGAATCTGATGCGTCCGGCCGGTCTCTAGTTTGATCGAGACATGCGTTGTGGCGGCATGCCGGGCCAACACCCGGTAGTGGGTGATTGCCTCGCGACCGCCCTCGCGCACGGCCATCCGCAACCGATCTTGTGGGTGTCGATCGATTGGCGCCTCAATCGTGCCACCGCCGGTGAGCACGCCGTGACAGACCGCCTCGTAGGTGCGCGCAATCTCGCGCTCGGCCAACTGGCGCACCAATGCGGTGTGCGCGGGCAGCGTTTTGGCCACCAACAGCAGACCGCTGGTGTCCTTGTCGATCCGGTGCACCAGCCCCGCGCGCGGCACGTCGGCCAAGGTCTTGGCATAATGCAGCAGCGCGTTTTGCAGTGTGCCGTTGTGGTTGCCGGCGCCGGGGTGTACGACCAGCCCGACCGGCTTGTTAATCACCAAGACGGACTCGTCCTCATAGGCCACATCCAGCGCGATCGGCTCGGCTTCAACCCGCGCAGCGGCCTGCACCTCAACGTCGACAACGACCCGCTCACCGCCCTCCACGCGCGTTCTGGCCTTCATGACCGCGCCATCGATAGTGATCGAGCCGGCCTTGAGCCAGTCCGTCAGGCGGCTGCGGGAGTGTTCCGGGAACATTTGCGCCAAAGCCTGGTCGATTCGATAACCGGCAAGCTCAGCGGGGATGGTGGCGTCATACGCATAGTGCGTCATGCGCAATACGGTATACTCGCGGGCTGAATTTTCAAGGCAACAGCATGATTCGACGCATCACAGCGCTCTTTCTTCCCCTGGCGGTCTGCACCGTCATGGTCGGTTGCAGCAGCGACAAGGAGCGTCGTGCGCCACAATATCGCACCGCCGAGGAGTTCTATCTCAACGCCGAGCGGGCGATGAACAACGGTAATTTTCGCGAAGCCACGTTTATTTTTGAGCAGCTGGAATCGCGCTATCCGTTCTCCGCGGTCGGCAAGCAGTCACAGATTGACCTGATTTATTGCTATTACAAATCCGGCAGCAAGGAACAGGCAATCGATGCGGCCGATCAGTTCATGCGTGAGAACCCGACGCATCCGCGCGTCGACTACGCGCTGTATGTCAAAGCGTTAGCCTTGTTCGACCGGCCGCCTGGCCCCCTCGATGGCTTGTTGCGCGTGGATCGCGCCGAGCGCCCCCCGAACGATGCGCGGCGTGCATTCTCTGTATTCCGCCAGCTCGTTGAACGCTATCCCGCCAGTGACTACTCCGACGATGCTGTACAGCGTATGGTGTACATCAAAGACAAACTTGCGCGCTATGAAAACAACGTCGCGGACTATTACCTGCGCATGGGCGCCTGGGTCGCCGCATTGAATCGCGCGAAGGCGTCGCTGAAGACTTATGACGGCACGGCCGCCAACAAGCAGTCTTTGGAGATCATGATCCGCGCCTATGAGGAGCTGGGCATGGCCGAACTGGCTGCCTCCTCTAAAGCAGTACTCGCCGAAAATTTCCCGGACAGCTAAACCCCCAACCCCGCGGGTTGTTCAAGCTTTCTACACCGTTTCTGCATATTTGATCGCAACACTCGTGCCTTCTGAAAACACACTTCGAGGGCAGCTCGCATGCGCAACCCAATTGTTCTACTGGCGGTCGCGACGGCTATATTGACTGGCTGCTCCAGTAGCGGCGGCTCTGACAGCACGCTCACCAGCGACACAGGCAATACCGGCACCACAACCGACCCAACACCATTAACGCCCGGTGTTGATTACACAGCGCTGGCTGACTATTCAGACCGCGACAACTGGGTCTGTGACAACCAAACCATCAGCAATAGCAGTGGTGCAATACTGCAGGCGAATGTGGTGGAAACGACCAACGTGGCCGCTCTGACCCGCGCAATTGACAGCAACTCAATTCCAGCGCACCGAGTCGGCGACTTCCCAAACACTGGCAATCCAAATGCCATTGATGTCGTCGACATCAACTACGAAGTTGTTTTGCGTGTCGAAGCGGAACAACCGAATACCACACAGCCCAACAGCGCTAACCACGTGGCCATCTCGGTTGGCGGCATCCAGTTTGATCCGAACACCGCCGAGTATTACAACAACGATCGCAACTCGGGCTGGAACTATGAAGCGCTGACGATCGGGTCGGCAGCCAACGCCAGCCTCTCCGGCGCAATCGGCTATCTCGGCACCGACTGCAACAATGCGCATGTGCAACCGACCGGCAAGTATCACTACCATGGCATGCCCGAGGAGTTGGTCTCCGATCTACTGGCAGCCAGCGGCAATGACCTTCTGAATCCCGCAATGGTTCTGGTCGGCTACGCGGCCGACGGCTACCCGGTCTACGCCCGCTGGGCCTATAGCGATCCTATGGATGCCAATAGCGCACTGAGCGTCATGCGCGGCAGTTATGAGCTTATAGACGGCACGCGCCCATCCGGCCCAGGCGGCAGCTACGACGGCACATTCGTGCAGGACTGGGAGTTTGTTGCGGACAGCGGCGATCTGGATGCCTGCAACGGACGTTTCGGCGTGACACCACAATATCCCAATGGCATCTACCACTATTTCGTCACTGATGATTATCCGTTCATTCAGCGCTGCGTCTGGGGCACGCCCACGCCCGATGCGCTGCTCGGCGCACCATGAGGCAAGAACGATGAAGCAGTTTATCTTCGCACTCATCACGTTGGCTGCGTGGTCTGGCGCTGAACAGACCCACGCGCATGGCGCTGCAGACAACCATCTCGTCGTGGTGATCTCTGACACACGTGTACAGCTAAACATCGTTGTCGATGAGCGTGTGTTGGGCATAGCCGACGCCGACCAAAATGGTCGCACGACGCTTTCTGAGTTACAGCGACGCCGGGCAATCGTCGGCAGATGGTTTGACACCGCCGTGCGCATCAACAGCGATGCGCAGCCACCGAGCGTCATCTTCCAGGATCTGACCACCGATCTGGACCATGTCGATCACATTGGCTATGTCGACCACGCGCGAGTGCGCCGGACGCTGCGATTTGCCGCTACGCCGGATAGATTGATACTCGACGCCGCGGCACTCGCCGCTCGGATTCACAACCTGACTGTGAGTATCATCGACACACAGTCTGGTCAGCGTCGGCGTCTGAGTGGTGCCCTATTGGATCAGCCTGTTGTTATCCGCTGAGTGATTGGCCGTAGATCCAGACCAGATCATCGGTGACGCCGCCCAGCCCCTGCATGTCACGCAGTTTCGTTGAGCCGAGTTTTTCCGCAACGGCAGCGCTGCCAAGATTGCCGGCGACAATCGCGTGAATCACCTGAGTCCAGCCCAGCACATCACGCGCGTAATCAAGCGATGCGCGCCCTGCCTCGGTGGCATAACCCTTGCCCCAGTGTTCACGGCTAATCGTCCAACCGATTTCCGGCTCTGGCCAACCCTCCGGACACCATGGCCCGACGCGACCTACCCAGTCACCGGTCGCTTTTTCTTCAACGGAGAAGAAGCCGTAGCCACGAATCTGCCAGTGACCGATGACCATCGCCATACTGCGCCAGGCTTCTGCACGATTGAGTGTTTTGCCACCGATATAACGCACCGTTTCTTCATCCGCCATCGCATGCGCCCACGCATCGAAATCACGCTCGGGATCGATCGCGCGGAGTATCAGGCGCTCGGTTTCCAGCGTTTGGATACTCATTGCGGAGCCGCCTGTATCAGCGATTCGATCCGCTCAGCCAGCTGGAGTTGCCTGCCAACCAGTGTGTATTGGTTCACCTGCGCCTGCATCATATTGTTCAGGTGCCCGCCTATGGCAGGATCATTTAAAAAAGTCTCGATATCGACATTGACCATTTCAAGCCCCAGATCCGTACTATCCAATAGACCCGCCAGATCCTTCGGTGGCCTCGAATCAACAATTATCACCAGCGCAACCGACGCATCGTAGTGCTGTTGACGAATACTCGCCCAGGCGGCGCGCGCCACGCCCGCGAACTCATCGAATTCATACAGCGCCTGACGTAACTCGTCGCTGCTGAGCGACTCCAATGCACCGCTGGCTAGCATCTCTTGAAAGGTGGCGGGCGAGGTTGCCGGAATCCGACCAGAGCCCACCTGCGATAACGCCTCAAAAACGACCGTCCTATCTGGCAAATCGATATTGGAATTAGCGGCGTAATCACGACGCAGCTGTTGCAACCAATCAATCTGCGCAACCGCATTGCCGAAAACATCGACACCGCCCTGCAGACGTTCACGAATGACATCAAACTCGCGATCCAGTCTATCAACGTAATAGCTGGCCCGCTGACGCTCCTGCCGCGCCTCATTCCAGTTGGCAACCTGCAAACCGATGAAGACACCGATGACGACGATGACGAAGTCGACCCAGACGGCGAACCAATCGTGGTCGTTCACGTGTTTTTTGACGCGACGAAATAGCATTTCGAGATACTAAAGGAATGGACCGATATCCACGACTACAACCGTTCTTTTTTGCCGTCCTCCATCAGTCGGTAGTAACGAGCCTCCTCGATCAGGAGCCCTTCACTCTTTCGGATCGGAAAACTCGTTAAGTAGTCCTTGGGGTGGCGGACGTCGATGGCAATGACGGTACGGTCAAACAGCGTCTTGATCTCGCTCTGAAGCGTATGACCGACGACGACGGCCTCCGCACCGAACTTGTGTAGCGACGCCTCAACATCAGATCGCGACAAATCTTCTTTGAAATACCCGCGATACCAGGCGGGACCGGTGGTGCTGGAGCGCAAGAACGACTCCTGATCGGGCGATGTTGGTGTGTAGTACAACTGGCGATAGCCCGTTCTAACGATCGCGTTGATGTCTTCAATAGCTAAATCCATCTGCGCGATATCCGGATGCAGTCCTCCATGTACGAAAACAATACCGTTAATCTTCTCCACAACATTCTTGCTCGCCATCCAGCGACCGATGAGAGCGTCTCGTCCGTAGAGTTCCGCCTGCTGTTTACCCAAGATACCGGCGATGTAAAAGTACTTTTCGTCAGCCGCTTGAAAGTTGCCCTGCATAAATTTGATTTCGTGATTGCCGACAATGAAGTGAACCACACCACCGGCGTCACGAGCAGACTGCTCCAACTGATAAATTGCCCACAGAACCTGCGTTGTGGATGCACCACGGTCGACAAAATCACCGACCAATACCAGATGCCCTCGCCCAAACGTCCAGTTCATTTGTGCATCAGCAATACCGTGTGCGATCAAGAATTCCTTAAATGCACCGAACCCACTCTCTATATCTGAGATGGCGATGATAGGTGCGTCCGTTTCGTAGACTGATTGCGGTGACACGATGTCTCGGACTGGCGTCACAGCAAACACGCTGTCATCGGCAGGGAACAGCACGTCGAAGCTGCCGCCGATTTCCAGTGGTGCAACTTCTACTGAGAAACCGTCTTCGGTATTGCCATGCAGTGTTCTGCGCACCAGTGCATCGTTCTCGTAAAAAACGTGTGTCTCGCCATCCAGTCGATAGGCGAGCGGATCTTCAAAGAGATGCGCCTCCGCACCAATCAAAAGCCCGAAACACACTAGCGCCACCAGTAATAGCAAAAGCGTAAAGCTAACGTGCTTCAGATTGGTCCAAATTAATGACATCAGACTACCCACAACGATGATGAGTGGAATTAGTGAGTTGTATCATCGATTTGCAGATGCCGACAAATACTCACAGATCGAGAGCAGTGCGCCGGGCGGCGCGATTTAAATAAATGGGAACAGCCACGCTATCGTCTTGCGCCTCAATGAGATTAATTGGCCGTTCGGTTAATCGGTTCGACCCCTATTTTTCATTGGCTGCCCGGTTAATCGGTTCGACCCCTATCTTTCGTGCCTGTCCAAGGTGTCGATTGATTGTTGAATCGCGAATCAACCTCAATGCGATCGTCGTTTCAATGACCGTGCCTGTCCAAGGTGTCGCGCATCGACCCGCCTGCCAATTCGCTGGCCCGACTATCTTGAATTGCTCGATACCACTGGCCGTATCGCTGTGCGCGGCAAACGCGGTGTTATCGATCCGT
>JBCCZN010000066.1:0-13117 GCA_039187375.1 Pseudomonadota bacterium | reverse complement strand
TGAATGACCTGCGCACGATCGAGTCTGCGTTGGGCGTCTACCGGCTGGATAATTTCAGTTATCCGACAACTGAACAGGGTCTCGAGGCGCTGGTCGAACGACCAAATGATCCCAATCTCGACAACTACGACCCGGAAGGCTATTTGAAGCGTATGCCCGAAGACCCTTGGAACCGGCCCTATGTCTATCTGAATCCGGGTCAGCGCGGCGATATCGATATTTTCTCGCTCGGTCGTGACGGTCGCCCCGGTGGTGAGGGTGAAGATGCGGACATCGGCAACTGGGATCTGTAGTTACTGATGCCGTTGCGCGCCCGACAAGCGGGATTTTCATTATTCGAATTAATGGTGGTTACGATCATCATTGCGCTGTCCTCGGCGGCGGTGATGTTTTCACTAGGCTTTCAGCGGCGTACGCCAGAATTGGAACAACTAGTGAATGAGCTCGCGTCAACGATTGAATTGGCACGTGATGAGGCGGCACTGCAGGGACGCAATTTCGGTTTGCGGTTCTATCCGGATGGATATGAGATTTTTGACCTCGAACCCGATAGTGGCGCTTGGCTGACGATTAGCGATGATGAGTTACTCGCGCCAACACAATTTGCCGAAGATGTAATCCCTACCCTGTTTGTCGAAGAGCGTGAGATTCCGCTCGAGTTTCCTGAAGATGACGAAAACGATGACGAACCGCAATACGACGGGTTCGGCAACCTGATCGAGACGGCCACCGAAGTGCCGCAGGTTGTGGTGCTCGCGAGTGGTGAGGTCACACCGTTTGTATTTGAAGTGATGCTCTATGGTGATGCCGATCAGCACTGGTCGCTAAGCGCTGATTTCCTTGGCGCCATGGAATTAACAAATCTGCGCGAGCCATGATGCGTCGCCAGCGACAATCCGGTTTTACATTAATGGAGGTGATGGTCGCATTCGCCATAGCCGCATTGGGGTTTGCCGGCGTCGCTGTGGCCATGTCACAGCACACCGACAATGCAATCAAACTGCGCGATCGCACGTTGGCACTGTTTATCAGTAGCAATGCGATCACCGAGCTACGCCTTGGCACCGAATTTCCCAAGGTCGGCAGGACCACTGAGGAGATTGAGTACGCGGCTCGCGACTGGATCGTTGAGACGGTGGTCGAAGAGTCGGGTGTCGATGGGCTGCGACGCTTGCTCGTGAGCGTGTCGTTTGCCGAGCAGCCGGATCAACGCATTCGCACGACGATGGGCTTTATCTCGAACGGCGCGCGTATCCCGGCGAATGCTAGACCGCGATTTTCCCAACTTGACCGCGGTGTGCCAGCAAACGACGGCGATAACGGACAAGATAATGAGGACCGGGACAACTCGGGTGACCCCGATTTTGATTTTAATAACCGCACCAGTGAGGCATCGCGATGAGCCAGCGTGAGTTCGGCTTCACTTTGGTAGAGGTGATGATCGCACTGATGATCTTCTCGGTTGTCGCGGTGTTGGCCTTCTCAACAGTGGACGCCACCGGTCGCGCCTCGCGCAGTATCGAACGTGAGATGGACGATCTGCTGGCGCTGCAACGACTGGTCCAAATGGTATCCAGCGATGTCTACCAGGCACAGCCGCGACCGGTGCGAGAGCCTGTCGGCACCGCCTACCGTGCACCGATTCTGGCCGATATCCGCAATACCTATTTTTTTGAAGTCACCCGTGGTGGCAACGCAAACCCGCTGGGGGTGCAGCGCTCCACCGCGCTGCGTGTCGGATACCGTCTGGAAGAGGATGAGCTGATTCGGGCCCAATGGCCGGTTCTGGATAATCTGCTGGCTACCGAGCCAGACGAGATCATCATGCTCGATGGCGTGTTGGCCGTGCAGATGCGGTTTTTGCCAACCGAAGGTGCCGAGTGGGTCCAAGAGTGGCCCCTAGGGGGCGCCAATGCGCCTGCATCACAACCACCGCCGAGAGCGGTCGAAATCATCATTGAGCATGAATATTGGGGTGAGTTGCGACGCATGTTTGAGGTCACGAGCTAATGCGAATGGTCCAGAGGCAGCGCGGTGGTGTGACGATTCTGTTCTCATTGCTGGTGTTGACGCTATTGATCAGCGTCGTCGGCGGCGTCAGTTATGACATGGCACTGGATCTGCGCCGTACCCAGTCGATGTTGTACCAGGAACAGGCGCGACTGATTGCCGTGGGTGCCGAAGGCTGGATCGGCAATTTGCTGCGTGATGATCGCCTCGACAACGAAAATGACCATCTTGGCGAGCTGTGGGCGCAACCGTTGCCGCCCTTGCCGATCGACGGCGCTGGTATGAGTGGCATCGTCAGCGGTGCCATCACCGATCTGCAAGGCCGATTTAATCTCAACAATCTGTTGACCAGCGATGGCTTACCGGACGAAATCGAATTTGCGCGTTTCGAGCGACTGCTGCGCAATCTGGGTATCGACACCCAAATCGCCAATGCTGTGATCGACTGGATGGATCCCGACACCGAAGTGCGATTTCCTGGCGGTGCGGAAGATGACCTTTACGCGACGCGCTTGCCGGCGCTTAAAGCAGCCAATCAATTTTTTCGCTCGGCCGATGAGCTGGCGATCATAGAGGGTATCGACAAACCCGCATTTGACTTATTGCGCCCGCATGTTGTGGCGCTGCCTGAGCGCACACCGATCAATGCCAACACGGCGACGCTCGCAATACTGACCGCGTTGGATGATGCGATGTCCGCCAACGATGCGCAGGAGATCGCTGAGCAGCGTTTTGAGCAGGGCTTGGACGATATCGATGTCGCGTTCGCCGGTTTGCTGCCGGCAGAAACCATCGATACATTAACGACGGAAACCAGCTACTTTCAGGTTCGATCAGTGGTGCGCATTGGCACTACCAGATTCACCATGTACTCTCTTGTCTTTCGTGATCAACAAGGTGCCATATCGGTGCTGTTGCGCACGTTTGGCACACCCATTTAATTGCGATAGCGGATATACAAGCTCGTGTCCCAAACATTATTCATTGGACTTGATGATCTGACCTCAACCGATGCCTGGTGGGGTGTGTTCGATGATCAGGGCAACCTGCACGGTCGCATCTCGCGCGGCGACGTGTCCGCTGCCTCTGCCAGTGCGCAATCCCAGCGCACGGCGGTTATCGTTGGCCCGACCAATGTCACACGTACGCACTGTGATCTGCCTGTGTCCGGCCGCAAGTTGTTGCAAGCGTTGCCGTTCGCGCTTGAAGAGCAGTTCGCGACAGATGTCGAGTCTTTGCACTTTGCCGCCGGAGATCCTGATGAGCACAATCTTCGACCGGTGCTGGCCGTGGAACGATCTGGAATCGCGGCGCTGCTATCACGACTACTGACACACGGTATTGACCCGGTCGCCGTTTATTCGCTGCACGATGGGTTGGCACCGATCGACAGATTCCTGCAATTACTGGTTTGCGGCGATCACGTGTTGTTCGTGCCGGACAAAGGTGACGCAGTCGCCATGCAAGGCGTGTCACCGGTTGAATTTGTAGAAACCTGGCAGGCGATGCAAGACCAAGAAGATGACGACCTGCCACCGACAGTGAGGGCCTACGTCGACGATGAGGGTCGGGATCAATTTGGCGACGCTCTGGGAGCGTTGTCGGCCCAATCACCACCAGCGGACGTGAAGTCTTTAGAAAACGGCTGGTTTGGTCTGGCAGCCCGCACGTTGGCCGTGCGCCCCGGCGTCAATTTGCGGCAGGGCGACTACGCCCCCAGTCGCGATACACTAAACGCACTGCGACCATGGCGCTACGCGGCGATGCTCGTGCTCGTCGCCGGCCTGTTGGCATTTGGCGTGCGCATTGCCGACTATCAGCAACTCAAAGCAGAAAATGCACGTCTTGACGCGGCAATGGTAGAGACGCTGCGCCAAATTCGCGGCGCTCGCGTCGACCCGATCCGCGCGCAAACCCAATTGCAGGCATTACTGCAACGCGCAGGAGGCTCGCGCGGCTCCAGTTCGGTAAGTGCTGCGGGTCCGGCACCATTCCTCTCGACCTTAAGCGTATTCGCCGGTGCCACTGATCAGAACGGCGAATTGGATGTAGACGGAATTTCCTATCGCAACGGCATTTTCGACATTCAGCTGACGGCACCCAATGCCGGTGCGCTGGAAGCGCTCACCAAGAGTGTCGCGGATGCAGGCGGATTACAGGCGAGGATTCAACGTACCGAACAACAAGGCGAACGCGTGAAAAGCTTCGTACAGATTCAGGCAGGTTCGCAATGAAGGCTTGGTTTGACGATCTCCAGCCGCGCGAGCGTTGGGTGCTAATGATCGGCGCTGTCGTATTGACGCTCACTCTTGTCTATGCGTTTTTACTGCAACCGTTCAACGAGAACTACGCTCGGGCGGTTAACGACATTGAAAACAAACAGCAGCTATTGGCCGACTCGCGTCGTCTGCTTAAACCGGGCAATACGGCTTCGGTGCAAACACCAGCCGGAATGACACCCACTCAATCGCTGACGTTGGTGATCGCGAATACGGTCAATGCGAACGGACTGGGTCGTGCGTATCGCTCCAGTACGCCAACCAATGATGATGGTATCCGGGTGTCGCTGCAGGACGCCGCCTTCGATGATGTCGTGACATGGTTAGGCCAACTGGATCGCGATGATGGCATCGCGGTCGTCTCAGGCAATTTCAGCGCCCGCGCAGATGTTGGCCGCGTCGACGCCAGTCTGGTTCTACAGCGCCGCTAGGCACCCTCGCCCCCATGCGTAAGCTGATCGTCATTGGCGCTCTGGTATTTCTTTGCGGAATTATCACGCTTTTTCCGGCCACCGTCGCACTGCGGTTCGCGCCCGATTCGCTTCGTGTTAGCGGCGTCAGCGGCACCATTTGGTCAGGTCAGATAGCTGCTCTGCAGGTTGAGGATCTGACGCTCAGCTCAGTCCAGTGGCAACTGGAACCAGCAGCACTACTCGTTGGAAAACTTGCGGCGCATATTGAAGCGGACATACCGGGCGGCTTCGTCAACGGCCGCATTGCGATACAAGGCGAGACCATCACACTAACCGACACTACCGCTTCGGTTGATCTGCTGCCGGTTACAGAGCGCTCTAGCATCGGTCCGACGCAAGGCCGGATCAATGCCAGTATCCAGCGCCTGACACTAGAAAACGAATGGCCTGTTGAGATCATCGGAGAAGCCCAATTGCGCGAATTGCAATATCCGCCAATCGGTTCGCGATCGCTTGGGGACTTTGAACTGGTTTTTGATCCGCAATGGGTGAGCGACGATTACGCTGCTGCAGCGGCGATTCGCAGCACGTCTGGTCCGTTTATCCTGACTGATACGAGACTGCAGCTGGGTGACAATCGACGTTACCTCATTAGCGGTCGGATCAAGACCGCCGAGGGCACCGATGCGTTCACCCGAAACTCACTGCGATTTCTAGGCCCTGCGGCCGCGGACGGCACCCACGCATTGAGTTATGAGGGGCGACTTTAGTCGTCTTTAAGCACAACCAGACGCGCGTAGTGTGGAAAGTACAGAGCGGTCTTTAGCGCACCCACTACACTGCCCTGCCCTTCAAGCCAGGCCGTTACCGCCTCGCGATAGCCGTCTAGTTGGTCTTTATAGCGGCGCGCCTCGTTCGCGAAAAACGCTTCAAGACCAGCCCCTTCATGGACCGAGGTCTTGTAGTCAATAACCCATAGCGTGCCGTGCTGATCACGAACCAGACGGTCAATGACCCGTCGCGTCACCTCACCGTCGATTCGCATCGTTATGGCAAGCTCCGCAGCGCTATCCTCGCGATCGTTATTCAGTAGCCAAACGGCATCCTCCGACGCCAATACGCGTTCGATGGCTGTCACGACGCGTGTTGCCGCCACATCAACCATCGCGCTATCGACACCCAGTTGCGTCAATGCATCGCAGCTGCGTGAGTACAATTGCGCATGGCTTGGACGTCTGTTGTCGCATGCCAGCTCATACAACCACCGATGCACGACGGTGCCAATATGGCGTGCGTTACTGCCGGCCCAGTCGAAGGTGACCGCGTTGTTATCCGTTTTAATATGCTCGGCTGCGTTGAATTTGACCGGGTCAGTCGGCGGCGTAACCGGTGCGGTAAGCCACCGACGTATTGGTTCGTACTGGCATGCCTGGGGCAACGTGCCATCAGTTGATTGGACCGGTTGCCGTATCTGGTCGCGTGGCATGATCGGATCCAGAATCCGCATCAGGCTGCCCGATCTGGGCAGTTTCATATCACCGTTTTTCTTGGATTCAAGATTGGCGAAAAGATGCAAGCCCTTGCGTGCTCGAGTACACGCAACGTACAGCAGGCGTTTGAGTTCATTGTCATCGCGCAGCGCATCACGTTGCCATAGCCACTCAAACAACGGATCCTTTTCCTCGACGTGTCGTTCCGCTTGCGCGGCAAATAGCAGCGTCTGTTGCCGGCCGGTCGACAAAAATTCGGTCAGCATCGGCGGCTTATTGTCGTTTCTTTGGCCTTGCGTGTTCAAACCGGGCAACAGAACATGATCAAATTCCAGCCCCTTGGCCGCATGGATTGTCATCGCGACGGGCGCATTTTGCTCGGCCGGTCGATCCGCTTTGTAATCATCAATCAGCGCATCGATCTGATTTGCGTGAGTCAGATCGCCGGCCTCAATCAATTCACTCAAAAGATCAAAGTAACGATGCACGTTATCCAGTTCGTGCGCGTCATTGAGAAGACTCGCAACGCCCAGCGCATGCCATAACTGATAGACCTGCTGATCGAACGGCAGGTAGGCCGCCTGACGGCGGATATGTGCAAACTGATCCAGTACATGAGCGAGCGCTTGGGCCTCTCTAGATGGCAGTAGCGCCGCAACATCGTCACGACGTAACCATTGGGCAATGGTCGGCATCGCATCCGCCTCGGACTCGCCGTCATAGGTCTGTCTGGCCAGCATGATGGCATCGATTTGCGCCAACGATAGGCCCACCAGTGGTGAGCGCAGCAATGCCAACCAGGCGATGTCATCCGCTTCATGCCACAGGGTTCGGGTCAGAATTTTCGGCTCGATCATCTCAGGCAGATCGCCGAGTCGATCCAGCGCCACACTCTCACAGGCAATACGCTGTTGGTTCAGGCTCTCGATGACATCAGCGACGGCACCACGTGAGCGACACAGAATGGCGATCGACTCATCCGGACACTCTCGCTGAATTTTTTGCAGCGTACGAATGACGTCGTCTGTGCTTGCGGACTTGTCATCAATCCGCAAGTGCCACGCAATTGTCGCGTTTTGCAACGCACTGGATGGCGTGGTTGAGGGGCTGTACCGGATCGTGTCCGTGGTGGCATCACTGTTATCACCGAAAATCCGAGCGAACGTCACATTGACCCAGTCAACAATATCGCGATGCGAGCGAAAATTGGTCTCCAGCGTAATCGGCTCGAGTGCGACATCGCCGATACCCTCTTGCCAGGCTTGCAGAAAGCGTCCAACGTTGGCGCCACGAAAGCGATACACCGACTGCATGGGATCACCGACACAGAAGAGCGTGCGATCATCACCCTCGCTCCAACCGGCTGTCAGGGTTTCAAGCAACGAATACTGCGCGGTAGACGTGTCTTGCATTTCATCGATCAGCAGGTGAGACAGCGAATAGTCCATTTGCAGCGCAAGATCTGTCGGTCGACCGTCACGATCCGTATCCAGCGCACTGATTGCAGCTTGCGCTAACGCCGGGTAGTCCATCTTGCCAAGCTCTGCCTGCAGGCGCTGCAGTTCGGCCGCCAAAGTGGGCAGGAGCAGCAATAGTGATTCAATGGCGGCCCATTGCGCATCGGAATACCGCGGTGGCGGCAGTCGGTCCACTGCCGCGAGCGCTGCAGCCAATGCATCATTATCGGCCAATTGACTGAGCAGCGCGTTGAAGTCCCTGCGATCGGGATGGTCTGTCGGAAAACCGTTGGTTTTGTTAACTGTCTTACGAAACGCGCGAGTGGTGTCTTTACTGCTGCCTATCAGCAGGAAGTAAACTAGTGTTTGCCATTGCGCTAGCTGTTGGCTGCGCGCTGCCGGCCATGCATCAAACTGCATCCACTCCTTTCGGGTTTTTTCTGGCATCCTTGCCAATGCTTCAGGTAGTGCCTGGCCGAGCAGTGCGCGTTGCGATGCACTAAACAATGCGTCGAGCCGGTCGAGTTCCGTATCAATAACGCTGGCCAATGCGGCTTCTGATTGCTGTCGCAACGCTGCGCCAGACTGTTTGCGCGCTTGCAATACAAACCCAAGCCATTGATCCCGGGTATGCAGCATGCGGCTGAGTTGTTGGCGCCAGGTATCCGTGCGCACGTCCAGTCTTTGCAATAAGGTCGCAATTGCCTCTGAGTGTGGCGCATCACTATCCAGCCAGTCACACAGGGCATTGGCTGCTTGATGGTATAGCCGCGTTATTTCGTGGGTGTTGAGTAGATCGCCACCGCTGAGCTGGGCCTGTAGCGGCCGCGCAGCAACAAGCCGTTGGTTCATCGCATCAACCGTCATGATCTGGAGGCGGGATGATGTATCCGGTAATTGCCAACCAGCCGCATTGCTTCGCGCCAACGCACGCTGGGCGTCATCCAGCAATTGACGCTCATGCTCGCTGTCGCTCACATGACCTGCCACCGCCTGTTGTAAGGCGCTGACGATGCGGGCCCGCATCTCCGCTGCAGCCTTGCGGGTAAAGGTAATGGCGAGCACCTGTTCGGGCTGTTCAACTGTTGCCAGAGCACGCAAAAACCGTCGTGTCAGAAGTCCCGTCTTACCCGAACCGGCAGGTGCCTGGACAATAAACGAACGCTGCATGTCGAGCGCGGTGTCGCGAGACAGGGCATCGGATAAAGCGTGCTCTGCTCCAATCATCCGCGATATTCCACGTAGCGGCTGATGAGCGCCGTCGGGCGCCAGTCATCTTGCCGAATCTTCGCATCCAAATTGATTCGGCAGTCTCCTGCAACAAATGCTTCACCGAGTTGTGTGAATAACGCAGCGAGTGCCTGTTGCTCCTGTCGCATGGCGTCTTGCGACAGGCACGTTCCATAGGGACTGATTGGTGCGATTGCATCACTGTGCAATGCATTGGTCGCATTGACTTTGGTCGTCACGTAGCCCAAAGCCACGGCACCAATAGACGCTGTCGCGCTGACAAGGTAACAACCCAATTGCATCGCGTCTCCGCGCAAGTGTGAGGTGTTCAGCTTGGCGACCGGCTTTGGTGCACCGGTTTTGTAATCAATGATGACGTCAATACCGGCGATCGAATCCCGTCTATCGATCCTTAAGCTGAGCGTCAATCCACCAAAATGTCCGCGCTCTTCGTATTCCAGCGCCTCGACGCAAAACGCCGGACGATTGGCCTCCTCACTGACAAACCGACTGATTGCTCGCACAGCCCGATGTTCCTCCAGCCGTAACAATGACTGGGTGCTGGCATCTGCATTCACGAACAAGCGTCTCATCGCATCCGCCACCGCGGTACGAATAGCGTCCGTCTCGGGCGCAACACCGGCCTTGCCCATCGGTTGATTGAGTAGCGGTGCATAGAGCTTATGCATGGCCTCATGCAGGAGGTTGCCTCGCTCAAGCGCATTGAGTCCCACTTCAGGCACTCTCAATTCCCTGGGCGCCCAGCGTCCGTGAACCATCGCCGCAAACGGCAACGTCATTTGCCGATGCAATGTACGCCATCCGCCACGTGCGCGTCGTGATGCACAAAACGCACCGATAGCGTCCACTTCATCACGTAACTGGGCCGTACCAATTAAACCGCTGTGGCCTCGGCGCTGCGCCTCTCCAGTGAGCAGCGCCACGTCAGGTGTCAAGCTCGAGGGCAGCAGGTCGATATCACCGTCGCGTAAACTGTCGCTGACAATGATCTGACTGGCGCTTGCGAATAGCGCCGACTGCGCCGACTGCCAGAAATCACGGGTTTGCGTCACATCGGCATCGGGCATTTGATACGTACGTTGCAACGCAAATGGCAACATCGCATTCGCCGCACCCGGCGGTGGCCAACGGCCAGCATCGGCATTGGCAAGCCAGACGGCATCAAATCGCATCCCCGGCAACTCTAGTGGCCCGGCCAATAGAACATTGGTATGCCTTGATTCAGCTTGATGCGTCGTAGCAAGGATGATCCGGCGCCAATGGCGTAGTGCATCGCAAAGCGGCATTGGCCCTGTTACTGCATTAAGCGCGGAAAGTTGATTCAGTGTTTGCCGAACTGCATTGGCCAGCTGAAACCCGATACTTGTATCCTGAAACGCCCGCAACACACCGATCGCCTCCAGTGCATCGCCAAGATGTTGTGCCCAAACAGACGGCGTGTTGTGTTGCGTGCGAGCTGCCGCAAGCTTAAGCAGCGGCGCGATCCATTCAACGCTGAGCGATTTGGCCTCCAGCCATGCAGACAGACGCTCGCAATGCCAGCGCTGTTCCGGAATGTCACGCAATGCGACCTCTGCTCTAAGCGCACGCTCTCGAACACGCTCGTTGGTGTTCAATACCGGACTGCGAAGCAATCGTGACAACGTCACAAACGTCGCCTCTTCGATAGCAAAGAACGCCCAGGCCAACATAGCGCTCACGCCAGGATAGTCATGTAGTGACGGCGCAACGGTAACGTCTATTTGCGTGCGCTGTGCGTCGCCGCCTGTATTCGGTTGCAACCCCTCGCTGATCCGACGCAGGCAGATTGCTCTGCGTGATGACAGGTCCGGTACGATGATTGCGAGTTTTTTGTTGGGCGCAACGATCAGTTGGTCACGAGCCCAAGCGCCTGCGGCAATCAACTCGTCGTCCGGGCCTGGGTAGCGCCGCCGCTGTATCGATTCGGGCGCAGTTGCTGCAGCGTCGATGACCTGAGCTGACACATGTTGCGCGATTTGCGTTTGGACCGGCGTTAGTCGTAAAAAACCGGCGAATACCGTTCTGCCGTTCGAGGCGCGCTGCGCTTGCGTCTGTAACCACCAAGCGCCCAATTCGCTTGCGCTGATCCAGCCCTCTTGCGCTTGCCGCCTGCGATAGCGCTGCAGTACTTCACGAAAAAATGCGGTGTCTTCATTACCAGGGTACTGATCGATGGCATCGTCTGGCAATTGCCACTCTTGCAGCAACCCATGCGCTCTCTGGCACTGCTGGGCGAGCATGGTGACGCCCTGAAATGCGATGCCGCGGCGCTTGATCTCTAGCTGACAGGCATCGGTCCAAACAGATTGCGCCTGCGTCGCAGACAAAACCATTGGCGGTGCGTCCGGTTGGTTCAATGGCCACTGCGCATGTGCTGCGCGTAGCCAGCTCTCCCAAGGCAAGATAGTCGGTTCCGGCCAGGCGCGCAGACCTTGTTGCATGGCGATGTCGGCAACAGCCTCACGACAAGCGCGTGCCAACCTGTTACCCGACGTGATGACCGTCAGGTTTGCATCCGGCGCAAGCACGGCGCCCAGTTTGGCGCTAACGCGCGTCAATTCGACACAGCAGAGTTTGCCACTTGCGACTCGCTATGCATTTCATCGAGCAAGGTCTCAATACGTCCAAACACCTCGGTGAGTACCTCAGGCTCGGGTAACAGTGTCATACGAAAGTGATTTCGGTAGGGGGTGTTGAAACTACTGCCCGGTGCCAACAACACGTGGTGCTCTTCCAACAAACGCAGTGCAAACACCTCGTCATCAAAACCCGCAATCAAACTGTCGTCCACAGCAACAAATGCATACATTGCGCCATCTGGTGGCATGCAACTGAGGTAGCGGCTGTCAGACACAGCCTGCATCACCGCCTCTCGGGCTTTAAACAGTCGACCGTCCGGTGCAACCAGTGTTTTGATGCTCTGATAACCACCAAGCGCCGTCTGTACCGCCCACTGCCCTGGCACATTGCTGCAAAGTCGCAGAGCGGCCAGCAACTCAAGACCTTCCAGATAGGACTGGCTGTCGCGTACATTGCCATTGACTGCACACCAACCGACACGATATCCGCAAGCACGATAGACTTTCGACAGGCCCGAGAACGTCAGGCAAAGCGTGTCTGTCACGAGCGTGGCCATCGGTACAAACGTGGCCTCTTCATAGGTCATGCCGTCGTAGATCTCATCACTCATAATGACCAGGTTGTGTTCTTCCGCTAACGCGACGATTGCCCGCAGTGTCGCTTCTGGATACACCGCGCCTGTCGGGTTATTCGGATTAATGACGACGATCGCACGCGTACGTTCACTAATCAGTGCTTCAATATCGTCGGCATTCGGCACAAAACCATGCTCTGGTCGACACGGATAATGACGCGCAACACCACCGTTGAGTGTTACCGACGCGGTCCAAAGTGGGTACGTCGGACTGGGTACCAACACCTCATCGCCGAGGTTTAATAAACCGCGCAGCGTCAGATCAATCAGTTCGGACACACCGTTGCCAATGAACACCTGATCTGCGGTGACATCCATCACCCCCCTGCTCTGCTGCTGCATCACTACCGCTTCGCGTGCTGGAAACACGCCCTTTTGATGCCCGTATCCTTCCGCCAAAGACAGGTTTTCGATAATGGCCAAACGCATCGACTCAGGGGTACGAAAACCGAATCGCCCCGGGTTTCCAATATTCAGATGCACGATTTCGTGGCCCAGCTTTTCCAGCTCATGCGCACGCCGCGATAACGCACCACGTATTTCATAGCGCACATCTTCAAGCCTGGTGCTGGCCAGCAATTCACCCATGGTCAGTTCTCAGTTGCACTAAAGCGGCTCAAGATTACAGACATGCGAACCGCTACAACAGCCTAAAAAAAACCGGGAGACGCTTACGCGCCGCCCGGCTGGGTTCCGCACGGAGAAGTACGGATGCGAGACCGGCTGCGCGCACTTGCGCAACGTCGATCGTGCCTGGTTAGTGCGATCAAAAAGTCTGATGATCACGACTGAAAGATGAGTTTAGGGTAACAGCGAATTGTTTCAGTCGCATCACCTGAGCGACTAATTTTCTTCCTTTTGGATAAAGAAAATACGCTAAATTATTGTTTTTATTGTATTAATATTTTTCTCAAAATACCCTTAGATTAGCTTCTTATGAAACATCCGGTACTAGGAGTACAGCCTCTTTGGCGGCAATCAT
>JBCCZN010000065.1:0-13527 GCA_039187375.1 Pseudomonadota bacterium | reverse complement strand
GGGTCGACGTTGATATACGGGTCGAGCTTCATCATCGAAATCGACACGCCGCGTGATTCAAGAATCGCCGCCAGACAGGCAGAGGTAATTCCCTTGCCCAACGAGGACACAACACCACCGGTGATGAATACATAGGACGTCATGTGTGAGCTAGCCTCTCTGGCAATTATTGGGCTGGCAGGACCGGCAGCCGAAGCAAACTCACACTCCGACCCTCAATCACACCGAGCGTGTGCTGGGACGGAAAACAAAGATACCAGAGGCCGCAGGACGAGACAATTTCCAACGCCTGATTTGATCGAATTCCTACCGGCTCAAGGGTGCGGTTGGCGATCCCACTCAATGCGCGCAATACCGGCCATTCGACCCGCCTCGCTGATGTACGTGCCGACCGTCAAAACTGGCTCCTGTCGCTCGCTCTGGTCGACTGTATCCGCGTGCGCAATTAAAGGCAGGCGCTGACGCTCCCATGGTGGAATACCCTGTTGTTGGTACCACTTCGCCAGCGCAGTATGGCCGGCACCTGCGGCAAGACCGATTCGCTCCGACCGGCGTCGAAATCGCACCACCAACGGAGCGTCTGATTCGAACCAGACGCGTAACACCCCAAGCGCCGCTGGCAGTTCTATCGGAGAATCCGAATTTAGCGGCTGTTGCCAATCGTCCGGCGGCTGCGACGGCAGGTGCGAGAGTAAATGCAGGTCATCGCGGTAGCGCAACATCACCGCACCCGGCCAGCAGACCTCTCCGCGGGGCGCGGCGGACGCAATCAAACGGCACAATGCCTGCAGGCGGGTTGCCTCCGGGACCGGTAGCGCCATCGCGCGCAACGCAAAACGCAACAGATTGGCCTGACGGGTTGCGTCCAGCGCAACAATCGGGGCACACCGCAAGACCCCACGCGAACGGGTGACCTTGCGTAGATCCGCCGCCGCCACAGCCTGCTGAAGCTGCAACCCGTCGCCTTGCCAACCGGCCGCTCTAGCGACAGTCTGTTCGATACCTGGCCAGCGACGACGCAACAGTGGCAGGACACTATGGCGCAGATAATTGCGATCCATGGCCAGCTCGGCATTGGAAGGGTCCTCGAACCAGGACAATGCCTGGCTAACCGCGTAGTGATGAATCCTCGACACCGGCACCGACAACAGCGGGCGCAAAATCGGCATCGATGCCAAGCGGCCAACCACTGGCATGCCCGCAAGCCCCGCCGGGCCTGCACCGCGCACCAACTGCAATAGCACCGTTTCCACCTGATCGGTCTGATGCTGGGCACTCACCAGCCATTCATCGGGCTCACGTACTTTAGCCAGAGCCCGATATCGTTGCTCACGAGCCCAGGCCTCGACACTCTCACCCTGCGGTGGCGGTCCATCGATGTCGCACAGACTCAGTGCAACGCCCCATTCAGTGCACTGCTGCTGCACATGCCGGCGCCAGGCCGGTGCCGCTTGTGGCTGCAGGCCGTGATCCACATGAACCGCGCGCAGTGGCCAGCGCAGCTGCCTCAGAACATCGAACAACACCGTCGAATCCATGCCGCCACTGAATGCCAACAGCAGTCGACGATACTGAGTCGACGTCGCCATCGCCGCGGCCACCTCGGCCTCGACCAAGGAGCTCAGCGGCGGATCGTCAGGCGTGGCGGAAGTCACCGAAGGCTGCGATTTTCTCAGCGCGTTGTGCGATCAATGCATCAGCATCAAGCGAAGACAGCTCATTCAAATGCGACAGCAGTGATTGCTTCAGTGAGGAGGCCATAGCAGGGATATCGCGATGTGCACCGCCCAGTGGCTCTTGCAACAAACCATCGATCAATCCGAATCCCTTCAACTGGTCCGCTGTAATACGCATCGCTTCAGCAGCATCTGCAGCTTTATCGGCGCTCTTCCATAGAATCGACGCACAACCCTCCGGTGAGATCACTGAATACACAGCGTACTGGAGCATCAGCAAGCGATCGGATACGCCAATTGCCAATGCACCACCAGAGCCGCCTTCGCCGATCACAACGCTGACGATCGGTGTGCGCAACCGCGCCATCATCGAAAGGCTGGTGGCAATTGCCTCCGATTGACCGCGCTCTTCTGCACCAATTCCCGGATACGCGCCGGGGGTGTCAATCAGTGTCAAAACCGGCAGTGAAAATTTCTCCGCCATCCGCATTAATCGCTGTGCCTTGCGATACCCCTCCGGTCGCGGCATGCCGTAGTTCCGTCGCACACGCTCTTTGGTATCGCGGCCCTTTTGGTGCCCGATCACCATCACCGGCGTACCCTCCAGGCGCGCCGTGCCACCGATGATCGCGTAATCGTCGGCATACATACGATCGCCATGCAGTTCGTGAAAATCCTCAAAAATCAGATCGATGTAATCCAGCGTGTAGGGTCGCATCGGATGACGAGCTACCTGGGCCACCTGCCAGGCATTCAAATCGGCGAAAATCGACTTGGTCAGCGATTCGCTTTTTTTCTTTAGTCGGTCGATCTCTTCGGCAATGTTGACGCCAGAGTCATCACCGACGTATCGAAGACCTTCGATCTTGGCCTCCAATTCGGCAATCGGCTGTTCAAATTCGAGAAATTTCAAATCCATGCAGGCTGTCCACTGTCATCTGAGCTGCGTACGTTAGCACGCACCTGTGTTGCCACCAACCAACTTAGGATCAATGCACAGACGGCTCACCAGCCGGCGCATCAACGGCGAAGACGATGCGCAATGCCGTCTCACCGAACATCTCGGCCAGCGCCTCACGCAAACGCCGTGAGCAACGCACCGCCCACGCCTCTGGCAATGCCAGTCTTGCCCGTTTGCCGCCAGCACGATAGACCAGTGTTATCTGACACACGCCACCGGTATGTGGCTTTAACAGGTCGTGCAATTGACGCATGCGCAATGCCGCCTCCGTATCGTCGATGGGTCGCTCCATCGTGATGATCAATGCTGCGGCACGCTCTTCGACCACCTGTTCTATTTCTTGCAGATTGCGCGCCGAGACACTCCAGGCATTAAGGAATGTATCCCAGCTCAACGTGCCGCTGGTAACGACGACGGTGTCCTTGACCAACAGATGGCGTACCGCATCCACGGTTTCGGCAAATAGCGTCACCGCGATCCGACCAGTATCGTCGTCAAGCGTCAGTGTCACGCGATTGCCGCGCCTGCGGATGTCGAAAATTAACCCGGCCACGGTGACCTGGCGGCGCGACTGACGAAACCCACCACCGGACTCCGCGCCTGCCGGCGGCTTGATTGCCGCAATCTCGCCAAGCGTGCCATTGGTCAACTGATGTGCCGTGTCACGCCAAACCTCGAACGGATGCCCACTCAGATACAAGCCTAACGCTTCCTTTTCGGCAGAAAGCCGATCGGCGGGCGACCACGGCGCGATCTCTGGCAACGGGGTCGGTGCCACATCCGTCGACACGCTAGTTGCCGTCAGCCCACCAAACAGATCATCCTGCCCGGCTGCCTGCGCTCGCGCATCCTGTTCGGCACCACGCAGCAAGTCCGGCAAGACCTCGAGCATGGCACGGCGATTAGCGTGCAGACTGTCGCACGCACCAGATTTGATCAACGATTCATACATCCGCCGATTGACCGAAGCCAGGTCGACACGCGCGCATAAATCGGCCAAATCACGATAAGGCCCGCCGCTATCACGCTGCGACACGATCGCATCAATCGCCGCACGTCCTGCGCCCTTGATAGCGCCGAGGCTATAACGGATCTGCTGCTTGCCAGTGGCGCGAAAATGCAGACTGGACTGATTGACATCCGGTGGCAGCAGCTCAAGGTCAATCAAACGACAATCGTCTTTCAAACCGACCAGTTTGTCGGTGTTGTCCATGTCCGAGGACATCACCGCAGCCATAAACTGCGCCGGATAATGCGCTTTTAACCAAGCCGTCTGGTAAGACAACACGGCGTAGGCCGCCGAGTGAGATTTGTTGAAACCGTAACCAGCAAAGGTCTCCATCAAATCGAAAATATGCTCGGCCTGAGCCTTATCGATGTCGCGATCAACACAGCCCTCGACAAAGATAGTGCGCTGCTTGGCCATCTCTTCAGGTTTTTTCTTACCCATCGCGCGGCGCAGCAAATCTGCACCACCCAACGTATAGCCTGCCAGTACCTGAGCGATCTGCATGACCTGCTCCTGATACAGAATCACCCCGTAGGTATCCTGCAGCACTGGCTCCAGATCGGGGTGCAGATAGTCGATGGTGTTAGCCGGATCCCCGTGTTTGCGCGCAATGAAGTCATCGACCATGCCAGAGCGCAATGGCCCCGGGCGAAACAGTGCGACCAATGCGACCAAATCGGCGAACGAATCGGGTTTGAGTCGATGAATCAGTTGCTTCATTCCGCTGGATTCAAGCTGGAACACGGCCGTCGTATGGCAGCGCTGCAGCAGCTCGAATGCCTTAGGATCATCCATGCTGAGTGTCTTCAGATCGAGCCGCGCCACGCCCTCCGCCTCGCGGCTCTCATTCACCGCGGCCAGTGCCCAGTCGATGATGGTCAGCGTGCGCAACCCAAGGAAATCAAATTTGACCAAGCCAGCCGCTTCGACATCATCCTTGTCGAACTGCGTCACCAGGTTGTTGCCACCCTCCTCGCAATACAGCGGTGTGAAGTCGGTCAGTTCGGTGGGCGCAATGACCACGCCGCCGGCATGCTTGCCAGCATTACGCACACAACCCTCCAGCGACATCGACAGATCGAGCAGACTGCGCACGTCCTCATCCTCGTCACGCAGTCGCGCAAGCTCCGGTTCATCGTCCAGTGCCTTTTGCAGCGTCATACTCGGATCAATCGGAATCAACTTGGCGATACGATCGACAAAGCCAAATGGAAACTCCAGTACGCGCCCGGCATCGCGTACGACCGCCTTCGCTGCCATGGTGCCGTAGGTGATGATCTGTGAGACTCGCTGGCGACCATAATGCTCAGCCACGTAGGCAATCACGCGATCTCTGCCTTCCATACAAAAATCAACATCAAAGTCCGGCATCGATACGCGTTCAGGATTCAGGAAACGCTCGAACAACAGATCATGTTCCAGCGGGTCGATATCGGTAATGCCCAGCGCATAGGCGACCAGCGAACCGGCACCCGAACCGCGCCCCGGACCCACCGGAATATCGTTGTCGCGCGCCCAACGGATAAAGTCGGCAACAATCAGGAAATATCCAGGGAAGCCCATCGAGTTAATAACCGATAGCTCACGCTCCAGTCGTGCATCGTAGTTTTCGCCTTGCGTGTCGGCCTCAACGACACGCGGTCGACGGGCTAATCCACGACGCGACTCATCGGCAAGCCACTCCTCGGTAGACAGGCCATCCGGTACCGGGAACTCCGGCAGATAACTGTTGCCCAGTTCAAGATCCAGCGAGCAGCGTGCCGCGATGATTAACGTGTTGTCACACGCTGACGGCAGATCGGCAAACAACGCGCGCATCTCTGCCGCTGATTTCAAATACTGCGATTCACGATAGCGCCGCGGCCGAGAGTTGTCCGCAAGCGTGCGCCCCTGATTGATACACACCCGCGCTTCGTGAGCATCAAAGTCCTGCTGCTTGAGAAATCGCACATCATTCGTAGCCACCAGGCCGATACCGAACTCGTTTGCCAGGCTCACCGCAGTTCTCAACCAACGGCGCTCACCGTCGCGACCGGTGCGCGACACCTGCAGGTAATAGCGGTCGCCGAAAATATCCAGCCACTGCTTGGCGCGCGCCTGCGTCGATGCATCCACACCATTGGCGGATAAGCGCGCCAAATCACCAGTAAAGCCGCCGGACAGCGCGATCAGACCATTCGTGCTCTCGGCCGTAAGCCAATCCCTGGCAATACCAGGTCGGCCATGGTGCTGCCCATCAAGATAGGCACGCGTGACCAGCTTGGTCAAATTGCGATACCCATCTGCGTTTTGACACAACAACAGCATCGTATCGCCAGGATCCGCTGGAGCGGTTTCAAAGACGGAAAACTCCACCCCGATGATCGGCTTCACACCAGCACGCACGGCGCGTTGATAGAACTTCACCATGGCAAACAGATTGCCGGCATCGGTTAGGGCTACCGCAGGCAATTGCGCCGCAGCCGCCGCATCCATCAGATCTGGTACGCGCAATAAGCCGTCTACAATCGAGTACTGCGTATGTAAATGTAGATGCACGAAACCGCCCGTGCTGGACGCATTCGTAGATGCCGAAGACTCGTCGCTACGCGCCGCAACCATTAATGCTGTGCCGCCAGCAATCGTCGAACCGGTGCAAAACTGCGACGGTGAATCGGACAGGGGCCATGCGCCTCAAGCGCCGCTTTGTGTGCGGCTGTGCCATAGCCCTTGTGCTGGGCAAATCCAAACTGCGGCCATTGCTGATCGTACGTCAGCATCTGTTGATCACGATGCACCTTGGCCAGTATCGACGCTGCCGCCATACTGGCATGACGCGCGTCACCGTTAACCCAGGTTTCAACGTGCTGCTGTACCAAGTCTGGCGCCCGGTTGCCGTCGATCAGCACGCGCTCAATCTGGCAGTTCAACTGCGCGACCGCTCGCTGCATACCCTGCAGCGTAGCCTCCAAAATATTAATCCGATCGATCGTTTCAACATCGACCAATACAACGGACCAATGCAGCGCCGTTGCACGAATCTGCTCAGCCAGACTCTCACGACGGGCCGCCTTCAGCGCTTTGGAATCGGCAACGCCTGCCGGTATGCAACCTGGATCAAGCACAACCG
The DNA here is from genome assembly GCA_039187375.1 of Pseudomonadota bacterium. Lineage (GTDB taxonomy): Bacteria > Pseudomonadota > Gammaproteobacteria > Steroidobacterales > Woeseiaceae > CALBPI01. The sequence continues at coordinate 6,772 of JBCCZN010000065.1, read as the reverse complement.
CCGCGACACTGACCGGACCTGCCAGCGGGCCACGACCAGCCTCATCAACGCCGATGACCAGCGGTTCATTGGGGGCGGGTAGCTGCAACATCAGCCTGCCGGGGTCGCCGGGTTGGTGTTTTGCGAAACCGTCTGCATCACCGCACGCGCCGCCAACAGATCCGAATCTACAGCCAGTGCTGCGTGCACGCGAGCGAAGGCAGTGCGCATTTTGTCGCGTACGTCGGCATCGAACAGCAATCGCTCACACGCGGGTAGCAATTTTTCGGCGTTCACATCGTGTTGCAAAAATTCCGGCACCAAAGGCTCCTCCGTCAACAGATTAGGTAACGATACATTGGCGATGCGAACCAAATTAAACCATCGCACCAATCGGAAGGTTGACTCTGCCAATCTATAGGCGACTGCCATCGGTTTGCCGTGTAGCATCCCTTCCAGCGTCACCGTCCCGGACGCACACAACAGGGCATCAGCAACCTGCATACAGCTTTGTGCATCACCCACACTAAGCCTGAGATTAGCAATAACGGGGTGCTGAGCAAGTCGCTCACGCAGCTGCGCTTCACGTGCTTTATTGGCTGCCGGGATAAGTACCTGCAACGACGAGTATTTTCGTTGTAGTGCCACCGCGGTTTCAATGAAATCGTCGGCGAGCTTTGCGACCTCGCCTGCGCGACTGCCGGGCAGCAATGCCAGCGTCGGTGCCGCCACATCTAGACCCATCGTGCGACGCATCGCATCGACATCCACTGCTTTCTGAATCTTGCGAGCCAGCGGGTGACCAACGAAGTCCGCTGCGACATCGTGTTTGGCATAGAACGCCGGTTCAAATGGAAGTAGGCACAACACCCGATCCACCGCGCGGGCAATCTTGTGCACGCGCTTCTCTCGCCAGGCCCAGACTGACGGACTGACGTAGTGCACGGTCGCAATGCGCTGCGCGCGTAATCGTTGCGCAAGACCCAGATTGAAGTCTGGCGAATCAATGCCGACAAACACATCCGGTGGCGAACTATGCCAACGGTGGACGAGTTCGCGACGCAGCCGCAACAAGCGTGGCAGATGACGAAGTACTTCGGTCAATCCCATCACAGCCAGTGTTTCGTAGTCGTGCCAGCAATCCAGGCCGGCTGCGCGCATTTGCGGGCCACCAATACCCTCAAAATGGACCTCAGGGTGGAGGTGTTTGAGAACCAGCATCAACCCGGCGCCCAATGCATCGCCGGATAGCTCCCCTGCGACCAAACCGACCCGCATAGTCAGCCCCTAACGGACGATGCTGCGCTCTGCATTCGTAATCGATGCAATAAACGGCGCAAGCTCCGGTTGTGCCGTCTCACGTTCACGCAAAATGTCGATGGCCTCTTCCAGGCGCAACTGACTGCGATACAACACCTTGTAGGCATCCCGGATATTGCGCAGCTGTTGTTTGTCAAAACCCCGCCGCCGCAGTCCCTCAATATTAATGCCGCGTGGTTCAGCAGGTGTGCCCATGACCGTCACATACGCGGGTACATCCTTGCCAACGCCGGCATACATGCCCATGAAGCTATGAGCACCGATATGTACGAATTGGTGAGCACCCGCAAAACCACCAAAGATCGCCCAGTCTCCGACATGGACATGACCCGCAAGCGTGGCATTGTTGGCAAGAATGACGTGATCGCCGACGACGCAATCATGCGCGATGTGTACGTAGGCCATGATCCAGTTGTCATTGCCAATTCGGGTGACACCCGCATCCTGTGTCGTGCCACGGTTGATGGTCGTACTTTCGCGGATCGTATTACGATCACCGATCTCAAGCGTCGTTGGCTCACCCGCATATTTTTTGTCCTGCGGGTCATCGCCGATCGAAGCAAACGAATAAATATGATTGTCGGCGCCTAGGGTAGTTGGTCCTTTGACGACTACGTGGCTTTCAATCCGGGTACCACTGCCGATGACCACATCGGGGCCAATCACGCAGAACGGTCCGACACTGACATCTGCCGCTAATTGTGCTGACGGATCGACGATTGCCGTAGCGTGAATACCTGACATTGCCGACTATGCCTCACCCGGTGCGCACATGAGCTCAGCACTGGCGACACAATCGTCGCCCACGAACGCACGAGCCTCGAAGCGCCAAACCGTACGAATCTTGCGAATGAGTGTCGCCTCAAGGCGTAACTGATCACCCGGCTCCACTGGGCGGCGGAATCGCGCCTTATCGATGCCGACAAAGTAATACAGCGTGCCCGCCTTCGGCGCCTCACCAACCGTCGCAAATGCCAGAATACCGGTTGCTTGGGCCAGTGATTCGATGATTAACACACCGGGCATTACTGGCCTGCCGGGAAAGTGTCCCTGAAAGAATGGTTCATTGAACGTCACATTCTTGATGGCACTGACACTTTCGCCTGGTACACAAGAGAGCACTCGATCGATCAGAAGAAACGGATAACGATGCGGAATTTGCGCCATGATCTGGCGAATATCGAGTTGGTCGGCTAAATCTGGTTGGCTCATTCAGTTTCTCCGCGGCGCACCGCTTTCTCCAACTCGCGAACCTTGCGTGCGAGCTTGTCAAGGTTGCGATAGCGTGCCACGTTGCGCTGGTGTTGGCGAATATCATCGTGCGGAAACACACCACCGAATGTACCGCTAGAATCAATGTCGTTGGTCACCGTCGTGCGTGCGGTAATCACAACGCCATCGGCAATTGTGATGTGACCGGTCGTCCCGCTGTTACCACCGAATGCGCAATTAGCGCCGATCACCGTGCTGCCGGCGATGCCAACCATGCCCGCCATCACTGTGTGTTCACCAATAACGCAGTTATGGCCGATCTGGATCTGATTATCGAGCTTGACGCCATTGGCAATACGGGTTGGTTCAATCGCACCACGATCGATGCTGGTACACGCACCGATATCGACATCGTCGCCAATAATGACGCCACCAACCTGCGGCACCCGTTCCCAACCCTGCGGTCCACGTGCGATGCCAAACCCATCACTGCCGATCACCGCGCCCGCATGCACCACACAGCGATCGCCGAGGCTGACGTTATCCATCAGAGTGACATTCGGTGCTAAACGTGTCGCCTCACCAATGCGGCAATCGGCCCCGATCACCGAGCCGGCGCCAACCATGCTCGCGCCACCCACAACACTACCAGCGCCGATGACGGCGTTCGCCGCAATTTCGGCCTCCGGGCTCACTTGTGCAGTGGGATCAACGACGGCGCTGGCATGTATACCCGGATTGATCACCGGCGGCGGATACAACATGGCCGCAACTCGCGCGTAGGTGACGTAGGGGTCGTCTGCCACCAACGCTGTGCCAGTTACGCTGTCCGCATGTGCCGCATCGACAATGACGGCACTGGCCTTCGAGTCGGACAAATACTGCCGATACTTAGGATTCGACAGGAAGCTGATCGCGCCGACGCCTGCGTCAGAGAGGGTAGCGACGTGATCGACCGTGATATGCGGGTCACCGATAACCTGACAACCCTGACGCACGGCTAGCTCCGCGACTGTAAAAGCGGGACGCTCCGACTGACTCATTGAGCGCGCAAATCAGTTGCCCGCTTTTTGCTGCAGCTGAGCAACCACCTCAGCGGTCACGTCCGCCTTCGCGCTGACCGCAACCACGCCATCGACCAGAATCATGTCAAAGCCATTGGCCTTGGCGAACGCATTGACCTCTTCAACGGCCAGGCGCTGCAATTTACCCAGCTCCTCGTTCTGGCGCAGATTGCGATCTTCGACAAACTCTTCTTGCAGTCGCTGCAACTCGCGCTGCTTATCGCGCAGGTCACGCTCCATCGTACGGCGCTCATCTTCGCCCATAACAGCCAGATCACGCTGCGCTTTTTCTGACAGCTCTTCCAGCTCTTTCTGTTTGGCAAGCACAGTGCGCTCGCGCGGTGCGAATTCTTCCTGCAGCGCCTCCATTGACGCTTTTGTTTGCGGTGCATTCTGGATCACAGCCTGCAGACTGACCACACCGATCTTGAGCTCCTGCGCAGAGGCCGTCGTTGACAACAGCAACGCTGCCATGCCCGTCAGGCTCGCGACAACCAACCTTAGTCGTTTCGCATTCATCATTATGTGTACCCCTTAAAAAGCATTCCCAATTGTAAACTGAAACCGTTCCACGTCATCCCCGTACAAGCGACTGGTCGCATTGACATTATTGAGGGGATAAGCGTAGCTAAAGCGAAACAACCCGAGCGGCGCGAGGTACTCAACAGCGAGCCCCACCGATTGCTTCAGATTGTCCACATCAAAATCGTAATCCAGCGGATCCGCACCCAGACGGTCCGTAAACGCAATCTCACCGGTGCTAAAGACATTGCCGACATCGTAAAACAGGCTGGCACGACCCTGACCGCGGAAGCGCTCCGGAATAGGCAGATTGAGCTCTACCTGAGCGTTGACCAGCAGATTACCGCCGTACGGGCGACCAAAGCTGTCGCGTGGGCCCAGATCGAATTCACTGTAGCCACGAACCGACCCCGGTCCGCCGGTACGGTATAGCTTGTATGGCGGTAGTGCGGTGGTCGAACCCAGGCCTTCGCCAAAAGCCAACTCGGTCGATACCTGTAAACCCCATTGACCCCAGAGCGGCAGAATATTCAGCCCCTGATAGCGCGTGGTCCAATACTCCACCTCAGACCCCGGTACTGCGAGCGAAAATGACACCCGATGGCGTTGCCCACGCGTTGCGAAGATGGCTCGGTTACGGCTGTCGAATCCCCAGCCACCGACGAGTTCAAACGTATCGAACTCACTGGTGTAGACCGTCAGGTCGCCGCCCAGGAAACCACCATTCACCTCATTGTTGGTACGTGCATTGCCGTTCTGGATAATCCAGTCAATCGCCTGCTGGGTACTAAAACCCTCAGTTGCTACCAGTCGCGCCCGCTGGAACGCCACACCCAGACTGATACTCTGGAATTCCGAAATCGGATAGCTGTATTCCAACGCCGAGGTTAGCGTCTCTGTTGACAGGTCCGATGACGAATCATTGAACTGGTCAAAATTTCGATACGACAACGATAACGTGCGGCGGATGCCATCCATTGTCGTGTACGGATTGGTATGCGACAGACTGTAAACCGACTGGAACCGACTGGAGTTGATCTCTGCGCTCAAGCGATTGCCGGTACCGAGAAAGTTGGTATGCGTGAAGTTGCCGTTGAGCAAAAATTTCTGTGTTTCGGAATAGCCAATGCCACCACCGAACTGGCCTGGCAACCCGTATTCCAGGTCAAACTCAATATCGACCTGATCGGCACGACCCGGCACCGGGCGAGTGTTGTAATCCACTGTCTCCAGGTACGGCAAGCGCTGCAAGCGCACCTTGGAGCGATCCAGTAACTGGTTCGACAAATAGGCACCTTCCATCTGCCGCACTTCTCGCCGCAATACCTCATCATCAACCTCATCGATGCCGTTGAAGTTGATATTTCGCACGTAAATGCGACTGCCAGGTTCTACCAGAATCGTGACATCGACCGTCTTCTCGTCACGATCCAGTTCAGGCACAAAATCGATCTTGGATTCCGCATATCCATCGACACCGAGTCGCAACGCGATCAACTCTGTGGTTTGCGTTAAGGCTCGCTGATTGAACGTATCGCCAGGCTTGGCCTGTACCAAGGGCGTCAGGAAGCGCTCTTCAACAACCATCCTTCCTGCGATCTTGATATCGCCCAGCGTGTAGACGTCGCCTTCCGACACATTGATCGTAATATAGACATCCTGTCGATCCGGCGAGATCGCAACCTGTGTTGAGGTCACGCGAAAATCAGCGTAACCACGATCGAGATAGTAAGAGGCCAACGATTCCAAATCACCGGTAAGCGACTCGCGTGAATAGCGATCATCCTGCCGGATCCAGGATAGCCAATTCGGCGTCTTCAGATCGAATTCGGAACGCAACTCGTCGTCATCAAAGACACTGTTGCCGACAATATTGATCTGCCGAATACGCGCCCGCTCGCCCTCTTTGACGTCAATGAACACGGCAACCGAGTTGTTGTCTCGATCCTCCACTCGGGTATCCACGGAAACGCCGTACTTACCGCGATTGTAGTACTGCTCAATCAGGAATTGACTGACCTCATCCAGTACGGAGCGGTCAAACGTCTTGCCGCGAGCCAGACCGACATTACGCAGCGAATCGGTTAGGTCTTCGGTCTTGATGTCCTTGTTGCCATCAATCGTGAAGCTCTCGATTGAGGGGCGCTCCTTGACCACAATTACGAGCGTGTTGCCATCGCGCTGCAATGCGACGTCCTCAAACAGACCTTCACCGTACAGGGTACGAATCGCCTCGCGAATACGAATCTCATCGATCGTGTCGCCAATATTGATCGGCAGATAATTGAATACCGTACCCTCAGAGATTCTCTGCAGGCCTTCAACACGCATGTTGCGGACCTCAAACGAATCCGCCAACGCACTGGGCATTGCACCTGAAAATAATCCTGCCAACACCAGCGCAGTGATTTGACACGCTTTGCGAACCATTGAAATCAACGTCGCCCCTCGAAACGTCTGTCTGTGCATCGTAACCACCCGCCGCACTAGCTGACGATGCGCCCCACCAATCGTGCCAAATCGTTGTAGAACGCGATACTCATCACGCCCAGCAGCAACACAATCCCCACTTGTTGGCTCGCGATCAGCCAGCGCTCCTCAAGCGGTTTACCGGTCACCCCTTCGACGGCCTGAACAACGATCTGTCCCCCATCCAGCATCGGCACTGGCATCAG
>JBCCZN010000064.1:0-13877 GCA_039187375.1 Pseudomonadota bacterium | reverse complement strand
GCCGCCACGCAGTTCATCCATACGCACCTGTGGCGTGATGGGGTGCTCGCTAGCGGTTGCCAAGGTGATGAAACGTTCGGAGATGGCTATCTGGATGACTATGCGTTCATGGCCGATGCGTTGTTATCACTGCTGGAAGTTCGCTTTGAGGTCAGTTGGTTGCACTGGGCAATCGAGTTGACCGACACATTGCTCGAACGCTTCAGCGATCGTGAGACCGGTGCCTTGTTCTTTACCGCAGATAATGCGGAAGCCCTGATTTATCGCACGCGCCCCATTGCCGATGACGCAACACCAGCAGGCAACGCGATTGCCGCGCGCGTGCTGATTCGCCTGGGCTATGCGCTCGCCGAATCACGTTATCTGGAAGCCGCCGAGCGTATCTTGTTATTTTCACGCAGCGCTATGACCGAGTTTGCACAAGCACATGTGAGCTTGATCGAAGCGACGCAAGACTGGTTGGCACCGATGCAAACACTGGTATTACGCGGCGAAGCGGATGCTCTGAGCGTCTGGCAGCGCGCCAGTAATACCGTCTATGCACCCCACCGTTGGACACTAGCGATACCGTCCGACACACAAGGCTTGCCTGACGCTCTGGCGGTACATAACGCGGCGGAGACCGGCGTCGTCGCCTATCTGTGCGACGGAACCAGCTGCCGTCTACCGATGACCGAGTGGCAGGATTTGGCGGCGGCACTGAAGCAGTAGCCGCCGCTGCGCACTTACGCCAACTGGCGCTTCACCTTTTGATGCTCGTCTTCAACCAGACCATGTTTCCAATAACCGGAAATATAGGTGTCCTGCTTGCGTAGATCCGCGTGATCGCGAAGGTAATCGCGGATTCGTTTGACGACACCCGACTCACCGGCAATACAGGTCTGAATTCGGCCTCGCGGCAACTCAGTCGCCATCAGCGTCGCTGGCTGAATGTCACAGGGCACATGTTTTTCCGGCTGAACCAGCCAGCGAATCTCGACCCCAGCCGGTGCGTCGATAGACTGTTGATCTTCGTTGGATGCAACCTCGAACAGTGCCAGCCCTTTTGCGTCTCTGGGCATCGCTTCCAGTGCTGCGGCAGCCACCGGAATTGCGGATGCGTCAGCTGCCAACAGATACCAATCGGCCTCGAAGTGACTCACCTTCGGTGAACTTGGTCCCATAAAGCCGAGGAACGAGCCTGCTGTCGCACGATTTGCCCAGCTGGATGCCGGCCCGTTATCGCCGTGATCAACAAAATCAATATCCAGCTCGAGGCTGTCGGGGCGAAAATGCCGCACGGTGAAGGTACGCCGGACCGGCTTACCCTCGACGATGCGCCTTTCGAAGTCCGCCTTCGTCTCTTCGACCTCGGGCAGCAAGAGCTTGCAGTTACCACCTTCGCTACTGACCGGAAAACCGGCCAACTCCGGACCGGCAAAGGTCACTCGTATCATGTTTGGGGTCAGGTGCCAGGCCTTCTTGACCGTCAACAAACGTGGACCTCGGCGACCCGCAACCTTGCGGACTGCCTGAGTTAACGTGCTTTTGATTGTCATGTCTTTCTCCATTTGCTGGTACAGAGATGGAGTCGCAGCCCCTGGAACACTAGGGGCACGAAAGCGAACACTTTATTCCAAAAACAAGAACAATCAACGGCTAGGGTCTAGAATGCCGAACGCTGCCATTGATCACCATTGCGCGAAATCACGAAACCGGGCCAATAGGTCTTGTCCAGTTTCAGCGTAATGACCTGCGGCGCATCGTTCCAATCCAGCGTCTTCAGACGCACCGATTGGCGATCCTCAAAATTCTCAACAACCGCCAGGAACGCATCCAGATCTTCAGTCGCCTGCCCATTAACCTCGACAATCCGTCGGCCTGCCCACATACCGTAGCGCGTCGCCGGACTACCATAATTAAAATAGGCCACATAGACACCCACCGGTCGGATACCACGCTGTCGAGCCAGTTCACGATAAGGGTCTTGCAGCAGCGCGCCACCCCACTGCACCACGCGGTCGGCGGTGGTGCCATCGAGCACCTCAGTTTTGATCGTGGCAGTTTGCAGTGCATCGTTACGCCAGAATTCAACGACCGCCTCCTCGGAATTCACTGCACGCGCAGCGTCTGCGAAACTGGCGACAAGCGCCCCGTTGATCGTCAGCACAATATCCCCGGGTCGCAGCTGCCGATAGGTATCGGTGGCCGCAGCGACGCGATTGACGACTAATGCTTGCCGGCGCTGATCATTATGACGCTCGAGCCGGGCCAGCCAGTCTTCCGGCAAACCGAGTTTGCGCGCACTGGCCAGCGGCATCAGACCCCATTCCGTCTCGAGTGAATATATCGGCCGGCGCTCGCGGACAATACTGACGAAATCGTTAATGATGCTGGCAGGAATACCCCGCGTAAACTGACCGCCCTCGTTGCCATTCTGCACAGCAAAACTCGACCAGCTGGCGATGACATTGCCACGCTTGTCAGCCAGCACACCGTCGACCGCCGGCGCATTGACCACATCGATCGCTTCGAGATTGAAGTCACGAAAGCGCAGTGAGCGCGAAATGGGCATGCCCAATGGATCGATATTGGCGATACGTGTTTGCTGTGACACCACTCGATGCGTTGGTGTCAGCCCGACCACCCAGACATCGTCATCTGGCTTCACATCTTTATCGACAACCCGTGCAGAGCGCACCGGTGTGTCGCCAATCAGTTTCGGGTCGTACTGCACCATCGCCAGGTTGTGCAGTGGATGTACGTAGGCGACGCGGGCCGGAATTTCCAACGAGCCCGCGAACGTCAGTCGGACATCGCCCATCGCCATCGGCACGGTATTGCGATCAACCAATACGAAACCGGCTTGCGCGTCGACTATGAGCCCGGTGCCGTAATAGTGCCGCTCACCCACACCCGAGATTGGGAATGGCAGATCAAAATTAACCAACACCAATGAGGCCGCCAGTTTTTGGCTGCGCGGATCGTCGGCCTTCGGGAAACTGGTGTTGCCGACTTCCGGCGACGCGGCAGCGGGTGCCGCCGATAACGTCTCGCACGGCCAGACTCCAGCGGCATCATCACGATAACAACGTGCCGCATCGAACCAGGTGCGATCCATCGTCAGGATGCGCAGCGTCTGTTGTTGCGGCGTATCCAATGTCACATAGCGCAATGGCACACGTGACTGATCAGGCTGTTGTTCGATCAATCCGATCAAATCATCAAGATCACTAACCGGCTGACCATCAAATTCTACGATCACCGCACCGCGCGGAATAGCCGCGCTGGAGAGCAGATAGCCCGGATTGGCGACAAACACCCCCGTCGTCGGACGGTTATAGTGCCGCGCCTGCTGGTAAGACATCGTATTCAGTACCGCATCGCCGTACTCCAGGTAGCTGCGCGGCGTAATCGCATGCAGATCGCTCACGACGATTTCTACAACGCGCTCGACACCGCCGCGCTCGAGCGTCAGCTCGATGCGCTGTCCAACATTGGCATCCAGCGCGCGCTCTAGCGGTACGAATGACACCACCGGCTCACCGTTAATCCGCGTCAGAATATCGCCAGGCCCAATCCGTCCAAAAGCCGGTGAACCGGGCAGAACATGACCCACTGTCAGCATGCCCGTGTCATCCGGAAAACGCGCTCGCGTCGCTTGTTCTGTTTGTGCTCGTAAGCCCAAGCGGCGCAGTTCATCGTAGGTCAGGCGACGAAATGTCGTTTGCAATGTGCCCCGCGCGACTGCCTCATCCTGCTGCAACAAGCGCAATGCGCGCACAACTCGATCAAGTGGCAAAAAGAAACTGGAGGCTGCACCCTGTGAGCCGCCCGCGTTCAGTGCGACCACTTCGCCGGCTTTGTTGATCACCGGTGAGCCGCTGGAGCCGCCCGACGTACTCGATGCCGCCTGAAAATAAAACGTGTTGAAGTCGTTGTAGTTGCCGGTGCCATAGCGCGGTGCCGGACGATCCAGTCGTGCCAATGTCCCGGCAAGGATGGACAACTTCTCGCCAGCATCGTTGCCAATCACCCGAATCTCGGTCCCAACACGCGCGCCGGCTGGATTGAGTTGCAATACCTCGGGCTGGATGTACTTGAGCGCGGCGGGATCGAATCGATAGAAACCGAAGTCGTGCACCGGATCGTAGTAGACCGGTTGCAACGAGACCTCTTCGTTGTTCAAAAAGACCGCCTCTGCGATCACAGGACCCGGCGTGACGACATGACGATTGGTGAGAATCAGGCCGCGTTTGGCATCCACCACAAAGCCGGTCGCCTGCGAACTGCTGTTCCAGCCAGTGTCGAACGCGCGTGTGCTGTCGACCTTGATCGACACCACCCCCGTAGCGATGCGCTCCAGCGTTTTGGACCAGCCTGGACTTTGCGTCGGATCAGCGCTTTGCCCGATCGCTGATCCGCTGCCCGTTAGTGCCAGCCAGGCCAGCAATACCCATGGTTTACGCATACCACTCCAGTTGTGTGTCAGGCCGCGTCAGGTTTACGCCATGCGATGTCGAGCTGACGCGCCGCCTGAACATCATCGAGTCGTCGCACCGGCAAACTCACCGGCGCTGCATGAATACTATCGGCATCTTCGACCATTTTTGCAGCCAGTCGTTTCATCGCATCGACGAACGCATCGAGCGTTTCCTTGGCTTCGGTCTCAGTCGGCTCGATCAACAAACACTCAGGCACGAGCAACGGGAAGTAGGTCGTCGGTGCATGGAAACCCTCGTCCAGCAGAGCTTTGGCCAAATCCATGGCGGTGACATGATACTCACGCGCCTCACGCTTCAATGTAACGATGAACTCATGGCTGGCACGACGCTGCGGAAAGGCCAGCTTGAAGCCCGCCTTCTCTAACTCGACCATCAGGTAGTTGGCGTTGAGCGTGGCAAATTCACCGACCCGTCGCATGCCCTCCTCGCCGAGCATGCGCATGTAGATGTAGGCACGCAACAAAACGCCCGCGTTACCCATAAAACCGGACAGACGGCCGATCGATAGCGGCAGGTCCTGCTCGCTCAGCCAGTGATAACGGCCGTCAGTTTCACCAACAACCGGAATCGGCATATAGGGCAGCAAGCGCTCGCCGACGCCAACCGCACCCGATCCTGGTCCGCCACCGCCGTGTGGTGTGGAGAAGGTCTTGTGCAGGTTCATGTGAATGACATCGAAACCCATGTCGCCAGGCCGTACCTTGCCGAGGATGGCGTTCAGATTGGCACCGTCGTAATACAATAGACCACCGGCCTCGTGCACGATGTCCGCGATCTCCTTGATCCGACGTTCGAAAACGCCGAGTGTCGACGGGTTCGTTAGCATGATGCCCGCAGTATTCGGCCCAACCGCGGCCTTGAGCGCTTCGATGTCGACATCGCCATCCGCGCCGGTCGGTAATTCGACTACCTTGCAGCCACACATCGTTGCCGTTGCCGGGTTGGTGCCGTGCGCTGCATCCGGTACCAGAATTTCATTGCGTGCCAGATCGCCACGCTGGCGATGATAGGCGCGAATCATCGCCACACCCGTTAACTCACCCTGCGCACCCGCCATCGGCGTCAACGAGACGCCCTGCATACCGGTGACTGCTTTGAGCATGTCTTGCAACTCATACATGGTCTTCAAAAAACCCTGACCATGAGATTCAGGCCCCAACGGGTGCCGATCGAGGAAGCCGGGCAGCATCGCCAGCGAGTTACAGGCACGCGGGTTGTATTTCATCGTGCACGAACCCAACGGATAGAAGTTGGTATCGATCGAGAAATTCTTTTGTGACAGCCGCGTGTAATGGCGCACGACCTGCAACTCGGAAACCTCCGGCAAAATGGTGTCGCTGGTGCGACGCTGCGCCGTTGGCAGTTCGTTGTCTGCCAGCAGTGCTTCGAGTGACTCACCTGGCGCCTGTACCGCGTTGACTCGACCTGGCTGAGACTGCTCGAAAATCAGTGATTGATGGTCATGCAAATTGCTCATCCTGCTGTCCTCAGTGTTGCGGCGCGCTGCATGGCGCCACCAAGTGCCGTCACGAACCGATCAATGTCCTCGTCAGTTTTGGTTTCGGTCGCGCAGACCAGCAACGCATCGCCCAGTTCAGGGTAATCTGTCGACAAATCCAGCCCCGCCAGTACGTTTTGTTCGGCCATGGATTCGAGAATCGGCGCCACCGGTCTGTTCAGCTGTAGCACTGCTTCATGGAAACAGGCGGTTGAAAACTTGCGGCTTACACCTGGAATCTCACACGCCGCAGCAACCAATTTTCGGGTTTGCTGATGACTCGCTGCAGCCACCTTGGCCAGACCTGACTCGCCGAGTAGCGCCAGATACATCGTCGCCGCCGTCACCATCAAACCTTGGTTGGTGCAGATGTTGGAGGTCGCTTTCGAGCGACGGATATGTTGCTCGCGCGCCTGCAGCGTCAGCGTGTAACCAAGCTTGCCGTCAACGTCGTTTGCCCGTCCCACGATACGGCCTGGCAATTGACGCACCATCGACTGACGCGTCGTCATGAAACCAAAATAAGGACCACCTGACGACAGTGGTACCCCCAGAGGCTGGCCCTCGCCACAGACAATATCAGCGCCCTTTTCGCCCCACTCACCCGGCGGCTTCAACAATGCCAGTGCCGTCGGATTGACCACCGCAATGACCAAAGCACCGGCAGCATGTGCCGCATCGGTCAGCGCATCAACCGCCTCAATACAACCGAAGAAGTTAGGCTGCGAAATAACAACAGCAACCGGCGCTTCGTCGCCTGCCAACAGTGCTTCGGGCGTGCACAACCCGTCGGCATTCAGTGGTGCCTCGTCGAACAACAAACCCTGCGTGCCTGCAATCGCCTTCGCCACCTTCTGGTAAGTTCGATTTACGCCTCCGGCAAACACGATTCGACGCGAGCGTGACTTGCGATTCGCCCGCACCGCCATCAGCGCTGCTTCTGCTACCGCCGACGCACCGTCATACAGCGATGCGTTACTGACCTGCATGCCGGTCAGGCTGGCGATCATTGACTGGTATTCGTAGATCACCTGCAATGTGCCCTGGCTGGCCTCGGCCTGGTAAGGCGTGTAAGCACTGTAAAATTCGCCACGTGTCGTGATCTGCCAGACGGCCGCCGGGATATGGTGCTCATAGGCACCGGCGCCAATAAACGACAACGCGCCGGCATCCTCACCAGCCCGCTCGTGCATCAAACGAGTCACTTGCTGCTCGCTCATGCCGACCGGCACACCCTCCAGCGTGTCTACACGCAAAGAGGGCGGGATTTCGTCAAAAAGCTCATCAATGCTAGCGACACCGATGGCCGCCAGCATGTTGGCAATGTCTGCCTCGGTATGGGGAATAAACGGCATGGTCAGTCCTTAGGTCTGAGGTGTCGGGTTTAGTCGTCGAGTTTGTCCAGAAATTCCTGATAGGCATCAGCGTCCATCAGATTCTCAAGCTCACCGCGTTCACTAGGCGCAATGCGTGCGATCCAGCCGGCACCATACGGATCCTGGTTGACCTGTTCGGGCTCATCGGCAAGCACGTCGTTAATCGCGATCACTGTCGCATCCAGCGGCACATAGACATCGGAGGCGGCCTTGACGGATTCCACCACAGCCAGTCCGTCGCCGGAGGTCAGCACCTGCTCCATCTCTGGCAGCTCGACATAGACCAGATCGCCAAGCGCTTCCTGCGCATGTTCGGTGATGCCGACAACAACGCTGCCATCATCTTCAAGCCGCAACCATTCGTGGTCTTCGGTGTAGCGCAAATCGCCTGGAATCTCGCTCATGGGTTGGTCTCCTTAAATCTCTGCTCTAGTCTTCGTTGGGATCTTCTAAAGAGATCATAATCTTGCCGCGGCGCACGAATGGCGGATTCACCACACGCACCGGCAATCGCTTATTTCGCACACTGACCTCGGCCTGCGCACCGATGTCACCCGCTACGCGTGCCAGTGCAATCGAGCGCTGCAACGTGGGTGAGAATCCCCCACTGGTGATCTCGCCTACCTCATCACCATCCATCGCATGCACCGTCTGGTGATCGCGCAGCACACCGCGCCCCTCCAGAACCAGGCCGACCAGTTTACGGTCACTATCCGATTGCGCCAGAGCATCGGCGCCGACAAACGCCCGACCATTGGTGTTGGCCACTGTCCAGGCAAGATTGGACTCAAACGGCGTGGTGTCATCGGTCATATCCGAGCCGTACAGATTCAGTCCGGCCTCCAGTCGCAAAGTATCGCGCGCGCCCAGCCCGGCAGGCGCAACGCCCGCCGCTGCAAGCGCCGCCCAGGTAGCTTGCGCGTCGCCTTCAGGCAGGATGATCTCGTAGCCGTCCTCACCGGTGTAACCAGTGCGCGCCACAAACCACTCGCCATCGATCGCAGCATGAAACGGCTTCAGAGCGGCCGCCGCATCGCGCACCGCTTGCGGTAAGATGGCCGCTGCTTTGTCGCGTGCGTTCGGACCCTGTACGGCGATCATCGCCAGTTGCGACCGCTCGCTCAGCGCGATCTCAAAGTCAGCCGCCTGCGCGCGCATCCACTGCAGGTCTTTATCGCGGGTAGCGGCGTTTACGACCAATCGGTATTGATCGCCTGCGACCCAGTAGGCGATCAGATCATCCACGACGCCGCCTCGCTCATTCAACATGCAGGTGTACACCGCCTTACCTGGCACGTTGGCCTTATCAATGTCATTAGCCAGAAGGTGCTGCAGGTAGGCACGCGCTTGACCGTCAGCACCGCTGATGTCGACTATCGTCATATGTGAGACGTCAAACATGCCAGCATCCCGGCGCACCTGATGGTGCTCTTCCAATTGAGAGCCGTAATGCAATGGCATATCCCAGCCGCCGAAATCAACGATTTTGGCGCCGGCATCGACGTGTACAGAGTGAAGTGCGGTCTTGTGGCCCATGACGTTCGTGTTTCCGGCTTGGCAACAGGGACGGCACCCAAGCGGTGCCGCACGCAAGCCCCTCTGTCCAACAACCTGAGAGATAACGCACTGAATGCTCAGCGCTTTCCCCTTCGGTGGACCGCTGTGGCGGCCGCTCTCCAGAGTCGATACCTCTCGCAGTTCGTGGACCTGAGCGTTTCCGGGCCGGTTGCGCCTTCGGTGGCAGCGTGTGCTGCGCTCTCCCGCAAGAGGGTTCTGTATCGAGGCGTGATGATAGCCAGCGAACAGGGCGAAAGCCAGCGCGAAACGCGCGAAATTCGTCGCGTCTAACCGGTGCCGATGAAACCACCTGACTGGCGTGCCCACAGATCAGCGTAAACACCGCCACCAGCAACCAACGCCTCATGGGTACCCGTCTCCACGATGCGCCCGCAATCCATGACGATCAGTCGGTCGAGCGAAGCAATGGTCGAGAGCCGATGCGCGATCGCGATCACCGTTTTGCCGGCCATTAGTTCGAATGGGCTACTCTGAATCGCTGCCTCAACCTCCGAGTCTAATGCCGACGTCGCTTCATCCAGGATCAGTATCGGTGCGTCCTTCAAGAACACACGCGCGATCGCAATACGTTGACGCTGCCCACCGGACAGTTTGACACCGCGCTCGCCGACGAAGGCGTCCAGCCCGCGACGCCCTTTCTGGTCTTCCAGTGCCTCTATAAATTGCCAGGCCTCAGCTCTGCGCGCCGCGCGGATAATGTCGTCATCCGAAGCATGCGGGCGCGAGTAGGCGATGTTCTCGCGAGTGGTTCTGTGCAGCAGCGAGGTGTCCTGCGTCACCACGCCGATTTGAGATCGAAGTGACTCTTGCGTCACACCTGCGATGTCGGTGCCATCGATGCGCACCGATCCGCCCTCCACATCGTAGAAGCGCAACAGCAGATTGGTTAGCGTCGTCTTGCCGGCACCAGATTTACCGACAAGCCCTACCTTCTCGCCCGGCGCAATGTCCAGAGACAACTCGTCGATAACGCCCGAGCCCTTGCCGTAGTGAAAGCGTACCTGCGAGAACACCACATGCCCGTCTAGGACGGTTAATTCAGCAGCACTCTCGACATCCTGCACCAAGCGCTTGCGCGACATCATCGATGCGCCATCGTGCACAACGCCGATGTTCTCAAACAGCGAAGACATCTCCCACATGATCCACTGCGACATGCCATTCAGGCGCAGCGCTAACGCCACAGCGATCGCAATCGCGCCGACCGACACCGCCGCCTGCAACCACAGCCAGATCGACAGTCCGGCGATGGCAAACACCAGTACAACGTTGTTGAAATAGACACAACTTTGCATAAGCGTCACCAGACGCATCTGTGCGTGCACGGTGTCGAGAAACCCCTGCATTCCCTGTTTCGCATAGGTCGCCTCGCGACCTGCGTGGGAGAACAGTTTCACTGTCATGATGTTGGTATAGCTATCAACAATGCGCCCGGTCATCAGTGACCTCGCATCGGCCTGTTTGCGACTAACCCGTGACAAACGCGGGACAAAAAATCGTACCGCACCAGCGTAGACAACAAACCAGAACACCAATGGCAGCGACAGTCTCCAATCCGACTGCGCCACCATTATCACCACGGCAATGAAATACACCGAGACATAGACCAGCACGTCGGTGCACTTCATCACCGTCTCGCGCACCGCCAGGGCGGTCTGCATCACCTTCGTCGACACACGACCGGCGAATTCATCAGAGAAAAACGCAAGGCTCTGACCGAGCAAATAGCGGTGCATTTGCCAACGACCGATCATCGGGTAATTGCCAAGCAAGGTCTGATGAATGATCAGTGCCTGCAACACGACCGCAGCCGGCAACGCAATCAGCAGGAATACGCCCATGCCGATCAATGTACTGCCCTCGCGTTCGATGAAGCCGTCGCGCTCGGCGCTCGACAACCAATCGACCAGGGACCCGAGGAAGCCAAATAGAGACACCTCGCCGATCGCAATGAAGGCACTGAGCAGCGCCATCGACGCAAGCCAACCGACGACCGGCTTCGAATAACGCCAGCAAAACCCGATCAGACCAGCTGGGGGCTGCGTCGGCTCGGCATCCGGAAACGGATTAATCCGGGTTTCAAAAAAACGGAACATGCGCGGTGAGGGCTCTGTCGGAAAACAATACCCGACATTATGCCGCCGACCACCGCGGCGGGTCATAAATTCATGTCTAACCCGCCACCTGCAATTGATCTCGTAACAGCTGCGCGCGCGTCTCGTTTCGGTGCTTCTTCAGGTACTTCATGAACGGCGTACCGCCCGTGCCAATGTCGACGGCATTACCCGCAGCATTGCGGTTCTGCTGATTGATATAGGTTGCCGCATACTCCAGATGGCGTGTGCGAAAACGCGACAACGCCTGCACGCACTCGTTATACGCCTCAATCAACGCGCTGTTGCCACTGTGCTCGACTGCATTGCGCACACCGCTTTGCGTGCGCAACGCATCGATAAACTCACGGTGTGCCGGCGGGCGGTAAATATGTAACTCATCCAGATAGCGGCGCAACGGATCATCAGCATGTCCAAGACCGAGCGCAGCATCCATTGCCGGCACAATTGAGGATTGCGATCCGGTCTGTCCGCGGAAGCTCTGCGGTTGTGCGTCGGTCGATGCCACACCCTCATAGATCAACCCGGCACCAAGGGCCGGATTGTCTTTCCAGCCATGAATCCAGGGTCGAACGCGATGGAAATAGACATAGGGGTCACAACGCTCGGGCATTCGATCAAAGATCGCGTTGATGCGCACCCAGGTGTCGCCCATATCGGTTAACGCCGAGAGCATGGTCGTGTTATCGGCATGCTCTGCCGCTTGTAATAACCGGGGGAATTGTCCGAGCAACTGCCCGGCTGTTGCCTCGATCGCAACGTGTACCAAAACAAACCAGGCCTCGTCCTGACCACCGAGAAATTTCTGTCGCATGAACACATTGTCCAGATCAAAGCCGGCATTCGGGTCATGTTGCCCCCAATTGTCGAGCACATAGCTGGCATAGGAGAGCAGTGGTTGCTGCCCGGTTGCATCAGCCAGCTGCCACATCGGCACCGCGAGGTTTGCGGGTAACACTGTTGGCGCGTCTGGCTCACCCCAGACATAGGCCTGCACCATGAACGAGTAGTGCACAAACGCGACCCGCTGCTCGGCCAATGTCGCCTCAGCACAAAACTCGGTCAGATCCATTTGCGGCAGCTGACCCAGAAAGGCCCGTACCCGGCCGGTAGGCAGGATATCCGGCAGTTGCATGGCGGTCTCAGCAATCTCTGCCAATGCCCCGCTGAACGTGGCGTCGGCTGGATCAAATACCGACAAGAAACCTCTTTGCGCAGAGATACCAAAGTCCCGCAGTCGCATGTCATCTACCCCTTTACCGTCAATTTACAAAAACTTATTCGGTTTATGATATTTATTTGGAATATTATTCTTCTATAGAATCGAATACGGAATATCGTTGTGTCAAAAACAGATGGAATTCGGAACAGTCGCCGACCCGCGAAGGCACTTGATCGTCTCGACAGAAAAATATTAGGCGAATTGGTCCGTAACGCCGGACAGAGCTACGCCGAAATCGGCAAGTCGGTGGGCCTATCTGCACCTGCCACGCACGAACGCGTTCGCAAACTACGTGCGAACGGGATCATTCGTGGTACCAGCGCCCAAATAGATGGCAAAAAAATAGGCAAACCGCTACTGGTATTCGTGCACGTCAATACCCAAAGCTGGGGCCATAGCGAGGCCTTCGACTCGCTGGCACAACTGCCGGAGCTTGAGGAAATGCACTCAGTCGCCGGCGCGACCTCGATGATCCTGAAAATGCGCGTGGAACACTCTGACGCGCTTGAGGCGCTGTTACGTCAGATCAATGGCTTTGCCAGCGTGGTGTCGACGCATACGTTCGTAACGCTCTCAACCTATCTCGAGCGCTCGGTGCAGGCGCAGATCACAACAGATTGGCCCGATCCGCCACGACCATTGGAATAGTGGCGATCAGAGATTGAACGCCACCATCAACTGCACGCTGAGTGGTTTACCCGGGCGCGCACCGAATGGGCGCCGCGAGACGACATAAACCTCATCGAATACGTTGTCGATACGACCGGAAACGGTCCACCGATCGGAGATATCGTAGTGTGCAGCCAGATCCACAATCGTCGTGTCGTCAGAGCCCTGATCTGCCGCGAAGTCGCCGGTGCCAGCAACATCGCGCATACGATCAATGTAGCTGATCGAGGCGTTAACACCCCAGTTATCGGCATTCACGCCGACGGTCAGATTGGCGCGCTGCGGCGGGATATACGGCAACTCGAAACCCGACTGGACAATGCCAAATTGAGGATTGGTTGAGATGAAGTCTTCCTGAAACTCAGCCTGCGTATAGGTGTAGGTAAATGCCAGCGGAATGGTCACCGCGCCAACGCCAGGCTCAATCGTGTGATTCCAACCGAACTCAACCCCTTGCGTGCGAACCTCGCCGGCATTGGTCTGCGTGTCCAGTTCATCCGGTGTACAGCCAGCCGAAATGGTGCAGACCGCAGTCAGGTTACTGTAGTCATTTAAGAAACCAATCGCCTCGAATCGTCCAAATGCACTGCGCCAACGGGCACCGAATTCGTAATTGACCGACTCCTCGGCATCCAGTCCGTCTGTTAATGACGGCACTGCCGGGGAGAATCCACGATGCGCACCGGCAATGAGATCGATCGAGTCTGTGGCGCGATATAGCGCACCGACACCGGGCAGCGCCACGAGATAGTCGTTGTCCTGTTTCGCGCCGACAATACGGTTAGTGAAGCTGTTGTTGATCGCTTCCACCCGCAAACCGGGCACCACCGTCCATCGACCACTGGTAATTTCATCGCGCACCCACACAGACAGCGCCTGCGTGTAGCCAGTGTTGTCGGTCAAAATGGCACGCCCTAACGCGTTCTGCTCAACCCG
>JBCCZN010000063.1:0-14093 GCA_039187375.1 Pseudomonadota bacterium | reverse complement strand
CTCGCAATATCAAGCCGGCATTGAACTACGTAGATGAACTGACGGGCGCGGATGCCGACATTTCCAAGGCGGTCGAAGCGGGTAAAAAACAGTTTGCTGGTAATGAGTTGCCTGGTCGCACGCTGGGTGTCGTCGGGCTCGGTGCAATTGGTGTTGAGGTCTGCAATGCGGCACTGGCCTTGGGAATGGAGGTGATTGGTTTTGATCCCAACATGACCGTCGCACGAGCTTGGCAGTTGTCAGCTGGTGTGGATGAGGCGGTCAGCATCGATCATCTTCTGGGTCAGGTCGACATGCTCAGTATTCATGTGCCATTAATGGACGCAACCCGAGGGTTGATCAATGCGGAGCGTCTGAAGTTGCTGCCCAAGCATGCGGTTCTGCTGAACATGGCGCGCGGCGGTGTCGTGGATGATGATGCCGTTGTGGCAGCACTCGATGCGGGCGACCTGCGCACGTACGTCACCGATTTTCCCGCCAGGAATACGATTGGCCACGAAAAGATCGTCGCATTGCCGCATCTGGGCGCCTCAACCGCCGAGGCCGAAGACAATTGTGCGATTACTGTCGCTGAAACGGTTCGGGATTTTCTTGAGAACGGTAACATTCGCCATTCGGTGAATTTTCCCGATGCCAATCTGCCGCGCATCGGCGACGCCACGCGTGTGACGATCGCTAACAAGAACGTGCCGAATATGGTTGGTCAGATCTCGACGATTTTGGCAGACAAGCAATTGAACATTGCCGATCTCCTGAATAAATCCAGGGGTGAGCTGGCGTACACAATCGTGGATATCGATGGCAGCGTCGATACGGATATCGTCGGTGCGCTTGCCGCTATTGACGGTGTGTTGAACGTGCGCCTGCCCGGAGCGAGTCGCTGACAATGTCGGATCTTGGCGATGTGCGCTCGAAGATCGACCAAATCGATCAAGCACTGCAAGCGTTAATCAGCGAACGGGCAGTGCTTGCCCAGCAGGTTGGAATTGCCAAACGCAACGCCAACGACAATGCGGAATATTTTCGGGCCGACCGTGAGGCGCAGGTGTTGCGACAGGTGATTGCGCGCAACGCCGACGGGCCGCTTAGCGACGATGAAATGGTTCGGCTATTTCGCGAGATCATGTCGGCGTGCCTGGCGCAGCAAGAGCCGCTGAAGATTGCGTTTCTGGGGCCTGCTGGCACGTTCACTCAAACCGCCGCCTTAAAGCAGTTCGGGCATTCCATTCGGGACCTGCCACTTGCCAGCATCGATGAGGTGTTCCAGGAGGTCGAGAGTGGTAGTGCAGATTTCGGTGTGGTGCCGATTGAAAATTCGACCGAAGGCACGGTGAATCACACACTTGATATGTTCTTGCTATCACCTTTGAAAATTTGTGGTGAGGTGCAGTTGCGTATCGAACAACACTTGCTGGGCTCCGACCACAACACACTGGAGAGCGCGCAGCGTATCTGCGCGCATCAACAATCACTGGCGCAATGCCGGGGCTGGCTGCGCGAGCATCTACCGTCCGTCGAATTAATTGGCGTTAGCAGCAACGCTGAAGGCGCTCGGCGTGCGCGTGATGAAGCGGGCACGTTGGCGATTGCCGGTCAGTCTGCGGCTGACGTGTTTGGACTAGATTTGTTGGTGAGCAATATCGAGGATCGCAGCGACAACACGACGCGGTTCCTGGTTTTGGGCAAGTCGCTATTGCCGGCGACCGGTGAGGATAAAACCGCACTCATGATGTCGGCGCCCCAGTCCGGCGGTGCGGGCGCACTGTACAAGCTGCTTCTGCCGTTTTCGACGCACGGCGTTAATATGACGCGCATTGAATCGCGACCCTCGCGTAAAGGCGTCTGGGATTATGTGTTTTTCGTCGATTTGGACGGACATCCGGATGATGAAAACATCAAGACGGCGTTGGCTGAACTCGATGATGCGGACACGTTGTGCCGGGTTATCGGCGCCTATCCGCGGGCGGTGCTTTGAGGAGCCACAGCGACTCGGCGCTGGTGTCGTATCCGGTCTCTAGTCCATTGTCTGGCACGCTTGACTTACCGGGTGATAAGTCCATCTCACACCGCGCGTTGATGTTCTCTGCTATCGCCGACGGTAATAGTGAGTTGACTGGTGTGCTCGAGGGCGAGGATTGCCTGCGCACAGCTGACGCGTTGCGTGCCTTGGGCGTGAAAATCCAGCGGATCGACGGCGGCCACTTTCGGGTGCGTGGTGTAGGCCTGCGCGGTCTGCGCGGCAGCGACGAGCCGCTTGATTTTGGCAATTCTGGCACCGGCATGCGTTTGATGTCCGGGCTATTGGCGGCGCAGCATTTTAATTCCATTTTGGTGGGGGATGCGTCGCTTTCCGCACGGCCGATGCGTCGGGTGACCGACCCACTGAACGGTATGGGTGCGTGTATAGAGACAGTCGACGGCCATGCACCAATCCGCATTACCGCAGCGCCGTCTTTGAGCGGGATTCAATACCATTTGCCGATCGCCAGCGCGCAGTTAAAAAGTGCGCTATTGATTGCCGGGCTATTTGCCGAGGGCCGCACAATCCTGGGGGTTGACGCACCGTCACGTGACCACACTGAGCGGATGCTCAGTGCCATGGGTGCTCAATTGACACAAGCGGACGGCAGTATTTCGATTGAGCCGTGCCACCATTTGGATGCCAAGGACGTTAGCGTACCGGCCGATTTATCGTCGGCGGCGTTTTTTTTGGTTGCGGCCAGCATCCTGCCCGACAGTGCTTTATCGCTACCGGGCGTGGGCGTCAACCCAACTCGCGATGGCGTCGTCAGCATTTTGGAGATGATGGGGGCAAACATTGAAAAGCGCAGCGAGCGGCTGGTTTGTGGGGAACCAGTAGCCGACCTTTATGTTCGTTCAAGCCCCCTTCGAGGTGTCGAGGTGCCGGCACAACTCGTGCCATTGGCCATCGATGAGTTCCCGGTATTGTTCATAGCGGCTGCTTGTGCGGAGGGAACGTCGGCGTTCTCGGGTCTGGCCGAATTACGCCACAAGGAGAGCGACCGAATCACGGCGATGACAACCGGTTTACGCGCGCTGGGTATTGTTGTCGAAGAGGGTGAGGATTGGGTGCGCATTACCGGTGGGCGATTCTCTAGTGGTGAGGTGCACAGCCATGGCGATCATCGCATCGCGATGGCGTTTGCCATTGCGGCGTCGATGGCACGGGGGCCTATTTCAATTCGGGAACCCGAGAATATAGCGACCTCATTCCCTACGTTTTCTGAGTTGGCTGCGCAAGCTGGACTGAACCTGGAGTACGACGCATGAGATCGATGCCGCCCGTGATCACCGTCGATGGGCCCAGCGGCGCGGGCAAAGGGACAGTGGCACGGCGTGTGGCAGATGTGTTGGGTTGGCATTTACTGGATTCTGGCGCGTTGTACCGTCTGACCGCAATCTCTGCGCTGCGACATGGGGTAGCGCATTCCGATGCAGATCAAGTAGCGCAGTTGGCTGCGGCGCTGGATGTCAGCTTCGGCCTTTCTGAGGCCGGAGAAGAGCAAATAAAGCTCGGAAAAGAAGAAGTTACACGTGAAACAAGAAGTGAAATAACAGGTGAATTGGCGTCACAAGTCGCGGCGCATCCGCAGGTTCGTGCGGCGTTGGTCTCGCTGCAAAGCGATTTCGCCAGGGCACCGGGTCTGGTTGCGGATGGTCGGGACATGGGCACGACGATCTTTCCCGCGGCGCCACTGAAAATTTTCCTCACAGCAAGTCCGGAAGAGCGCGCTGCAAGACGCTATAAGCAGTTGAAAGAAAAGAATTTTGATGTTACCGTCGTCGACCTTTTGCAGGAGATCGAGGGCAGGGATGCGCGGGATTCGAGTCGCGCAAGCTCGCCACTGATCCCGGCACAGGACGCCATCATCATCGACTCCACCGGTATTTCGGCCGACGAAGTTGTCGCCGATGTTTTGGCACTAAAGAATTCTACGCTGGGGCTTGGGCGCTGGCGTGGCTAGATATTTTTTGGGTTTCGCCAAGATGGCGAGGCATTTTTGGTTGATCGCAGCGCAGGAAGCAACGCGCTAACACAAAGAGGTTGCCGCCGCAGGGCGGTGTTTTTTTAACATCATGTCTGAATCTTTTGCTCAACTTTTTGAAGAAAGCCTGGCGAGCCAGCAAATAACGCCCGGCACCATTTTAAATGGCACAGTAATGGCGGTTAATTCCGATGTCGTCATTGTCAATGCTGGTCTGAAATCTGAAGCGGTTATTCCGGTCGAACAGTTCCACAACGAAAGTGGCGAGTTGGAAGTAGCCGTAGGCGACGTCGTTGAAGTCGCGTTGGACGCTGTTGAAGACGGCTTCGGCGAAACACGGCTGTCGCGTGAGAAAGCCAAGCGCGCACGCACCTGGACACGCCTAGAGAAGGCCTTCGAATCCAGCGAAATCGTTAACGGCGTCATCAACGGCCGTGTCAAAGGCGGTTTCACAGTGGAGATCGACAATGTGCGGGCGTTTTTGCCTGGTTCATTGGTCGACGTTCGGCCGGTTCGTGATCCGTCTTACCTTGAAGGCAAGGTTCTCGAATTTAAGGTCATCAAGCTCGATCTACAGCGCAATAACGTGGTGGTATCGCGTCGCGCGGTGGTGGAAGAAGAGTACAGCGCCGAGCGTGAAGAGCTGCTCAAGAGCCTGCAGGAAGGCAACACGATCAAGGGTATCGTCAAAAACCTCACCGACTACGGTGCCTTTGTGGACCTTGGTGGCATAGACGGTTTGTTGCACATCACCGACATGGCGTGGAAACGCGTTAAGCACCCGTCTGAGGTGGTAGGCGTTGGTGAAGAGATCGAGGTTAAGATCCTCAAATTCGACCGCGAGCGTCAACGCGTTTCGTTGGGTATTAAGCAGCTGGGTGCAGATCCGTGGCAAAACATCGCCCGTCGTTATCCTCCTAATACGCGTTTGTTCGGTAAGGTCACCAACATCGCCGATTACGGTTGCTTTGTTGAAATCGAAGAGGGTGTAGAAGGGTTGGTGCATGTTTCTGAAATGGACTGGACCAACAAGAACGTCAATCCGCATAAGGTGGTTCACCTGGGTGAAGAGGTTGAGGTGATGGTCTTGGAGATCGACGAAGAGCGTCGCCGCATCTCATTGGGCATCAAGCAGTGCAAGTCGAACCCTTGGGCTGAATTCAGCACGTTGTTTAACCGTGGCGACCGAGTCAAAGGCCAGATCAAGTCGATCACCGACTTCGGTATCTTCATCGGTTTGGACGGCGGCATCGATGGTTTGGTCCATCTGTCAGACCTGTCTTGGGACGATGACGGTGAAGAGGCTGTGCGCAACTACCAGAAAGGACAGGAAGTCGAAGCGACGGTACTGGCTATCGATTCTGAGCGTGAGCGTATTTCGCTGGGTATCAAGCAGCTTGATAAGGATCCGCTATCCTCATGGATCGCTGACAATCCGAAAGGCAGTATCGTCAAAGGCACGGTGGCCGAGGTTGACGCACGGGGTGCGACGGTGGACTTGGGCGACGGGCTGATTGGTACGCTGCGTGCCTCAGAGCTCTCGCGTGAACGGGTCGAAGATGCTCGCACTGTATTGAAGGTTGGCGATGAAATCGAAGCACGCTTTACCGGCGTGGATCGTAAGAATCGCTCCGTTGCTCTGTCTATTAAAGCCAAGGAATTCCATGAGGAAGCCGAGGCGTTGCAGAGCTACCAGTCTGAGTCGACAGCCAGTGGTGGCGGTGCGACCACGCTTGGCGATCTTCTCAAAGAGAAGATGTCGGGATCAGGCGACTAGGATCAGGTGTGGTGCCGGTCTCGACTTGAGACCGGCACTGACACCCTTTACGGTAGACGTGTCGGGCGGAGTCTGACTGGGGAGGCAGACCATGACAAAATCAGAATTGATTGAGGTGATTTCGCGTAAGCAAAAGCACCTGCCTGCCAAGGATGTTGAATTGGCGGTCAAACATTTGCTCGAGTTGATGAGTGATTCGCTGTCTCAGGGCGAACGCATCGAGATCCGTGGGTTCGGCAGCTTTTCACTGCATTTCCGACCACCTCGGATGGGGCGCAATCCGAAGACTGGGGCGACGGTTGCACTCTCTGGCAAGCACGTTCCGCATTTTAAACCGGGCAAAGATCTTCGTGATCGAGTCAACGCCAGCCGTCATCTGGCGATCAAGGTTTAATCGTGGCGGCGCAATCTGAGCCGCACCCCTTATGATTCGCCGAGTGTTGACCCTGGTTGTCCTGCTGAGCTTCGTGCTGCTCGCAGGTGTATTCGCGTCTGTGAATACTCAGCCGATCAGTGTTGATCTTCTTGTGGCGCAATATGAGCTGCCACAGTCTTTGGTGATTATTGGCGCGCTGGCATGTGGGGCTGTGATCGGCTTGTTGTGTGCCTCGCTGTTCCTGCTTCGTTATTACACCGATCGTCGCCGGCTGCGCAAACAACTGCGTCTGGCCGAAGCTGAAATCTCCAGTTTGCGCAGTCTGCCACTGCACGATGCCGATTGACTCACTAGAGCAGGTGCTCCTGCTCGCTGGTCTGTTCATGATGCTTGCAGCCGCAGGCTTTCTGTTCGGTCGATTCGGCGGCGAAGACGACGAGACCAGCAAACTGCCATCACCTTTAAATTCTGAGTATTTGAAGGGCCTTAATTTTCTACTCAATGATCAAAACGATCAGGCATTGGAGCACTTTATTCGATTGGTTCAGGTCGACGACCAGACGATCGAAACCCACTTTGCGTTGGGTAGTTTGTTTCGGCGACGTGGTGAGGTTGATCGTGCCATTCGCGTCCACCAGAACATTATTGCCCGGCCCAACCTTGCACCGGGACAAAAAGAACAGGCGCTGCTTGCGTTGGCGCGAGACTACCTGAATGCGGGCCTGCTGGATCGTGCCGAAAACCTGTTTGCCCAGTTGGCCGAAGGCTCTGCCCACCGGCGTGAAGCGTTGGAGCAGCTCTGCAAAATTTATGAGCAGGAACGCGAGTGGGAAAATGCCGTTATTGCGGCAAGACAGCTTGAAGCCCTAAAAGCGCCAGATGTTGAAGCTCGGCTGAGCAATTATTACTGCGAACTGGCGCAAAACGCACTGAATGCAGGCGATGTCCCAGCAGCCAGAGAATTCGTACGCCAGTCACAGGCCAAACGTAAACGATTGACGCGTGGCGCAATCCTAAGAGGCCAGATTGCCCGGCAGGAGAAGGATTTCGCATTGGCCGAGCGTCTGTTCATCCGCGTGTTGAAACAAGACGGAGCGTATTTGATCGAGCTGCTGCCGGAGCTTGCGAAGATTAGCGAATCCAATGCAGCGAAACTGGACACGATGCTGTCCGAAATCGCCGCGCAGCGAGACTCTGCGACGGAGGAGATTGCGCGGGCTGGTCTGCAGTGGCCTGATATCCGCTCGCCTTTTCTGGATCACAGCGTGCGTGATCTCATTCTCCATGACCCGGTACTAAAAGGATTCGTAGACACGCATCTATTGCTCGATGTCTCGGCGGAGGATGGCGAGGATAAGGCGTTGGAGCGGATTCGAACCGCACTGGGAAATCTAGCTGCGCAGGCGCCCCGATATCGGTGCTATGAATGTGGTTTCTCAACCCGCCAGCTTGAATGGCAGTGTCCAAGTTGTCGCAGCTGGGAAACCCTGCGCCCGATCGATAAGGTCCGATTCGACACGTTGATCGCCGACGATGGCGGTATGAACTACTAATAACCGACATTGCCCGGTTATGGCTCAGGCGCTCTGCCTTTGGTCATAGCACTCTGATATTGACGGCGTGGTGCCGTCGCCATTATCAGGAGTGTAAAACCATGACTCAGAAAATTTTCACTGCCGTCTGTGCGGCAATGCTATTGGCACTGGCTACCAGTAACGCGTTAGCTGATCCAGTCAATGTCAACACGGCCAGTGCAGAGCAAATCGCCGAACAGCTTACAGGTGTCGGCATCACCAAGGCACGCGCCATTGTTGCTTACCGCAATGCCAATGGCCGTTTTACTGACCTTAAGGCTCTGACCAACGTAACTGGAATCGGTGAGCGCACACTGGAGCTCAACAAGGGCAACATCATTATCGAGCTGCCCAAGCAGACTAAATCTCGCCAGAAATAGCGAGATTTGAGCGTGATCAATATGCGAATGAGGTTGACATAACAAAACTGAGGAGTGGGTCGCAGGCAGATCTGGTCATTGAGGTATAGTCCGCGCTCAATCGGGCGCCACGCACCATGAGGGTGTTAGATGACGGTGACCGTAAGGAGATGAGTGATGACAAAACCGGTAAGAGTGGCTGTTTTCCCGGTCGCGGGACGCGGCACCCGGTTTCTGCCTGCGACCAAGGCTAGCCCGAAAGAGATGCTGCCGGTGGTCGACAAGCCGCTGATTCAATATGCGGTAGAAGAGGCTGTTGCAGCTGGCGCAACCCGGCTCGTATTCGTCACCGGTTCATCCAAACGGGCGATTGAAGATCATTTTGATGTCGATCCGGAACTGGAGCGTGCACTGCAAAAGCCCGGCAAAGAGGATTTGCTGGCCAGTGTGCGGGATATCGTCCCCAGCGGGGTTTCCTGTGTCTATATTCGGCAGGGAGAACCACTAGGGCTTGGACACGCTGTATTGTGTGCCCAGCCGGCGGTCGGCGATAACCCGTTCTTCATCCATCTCGCCGACGATCTGATTCATGGTGCGACGCCATGTCTTGCAGAGATGGCGGCCTACCGCGAACAACACGGTTGCAGTGTATTGGGCTGTGAAACCGTGCCGAAGTCGCAAACCGGAAGTTACGGCATTGTCGACATTGGTGATGCTGATCCGTCACAGGGTGGGCGCATTCGTTTCATGGTCGAAAAACCGAAACCCGAAGATGCGCCGTCCAATTTGGCGGTCGTCGGTCGTTACCTGCTCGAGCCTTCTATCTTCGAAAAACTCGCTAACACCGGTCAGGGGGCGGGCGGCGAAATTCAACTGACTGACGGCATTGCGGCGTTATTGGATGAGCAGCCGGTGCATGCGATGCCTTTCTCTGGCAGGCGGTATGACTGCGGCAGCAAACTCGGCTATTTGCAGGCGACGGTGGAGCTGGCATTGGCACACCCGCAACTCGGTGACCGATTCCGCGCATTCCTCAAGGATCGCGTACCAACGCTGTAAGCGTCATCGACTTACGAACAAAAAAAAGCCCGCTGACTATAAATCAGCGGGCTTTTTAATGTGGCTCCTCGGGCCGGACTCGAACCAGCGACCAATCGATTAACAGTCGACCGCTCTACCAACTGAGCTACCGAGGAGTAGACCCGCGGTTGCGAGAGCCGCGTATTCTTCCCAACGTGGACAGGCAAGTCAAGCAACTCTAACGCTTGTGCGGTCAAGCTGATAGCCTAGCCAGTCTTGTAGGCGGGAGAGCACAATGCCTGACCAGGAAAAAACAGCGTTCGCGCTGGCTTCAGACTACGCCCCCGCTGGCGATCAGCCACAGGCGATTAATGGTCTGATTGAGGGCATTCGCGATGGATTGGCCCGGCAGACATTGCTGGGTGTCACCGGCTCGGGAAAGACGTTCACAATCGCTAACGTCGTGCAGTCCATTCAGCGGCCCACCATCGTACTGGCTCACAACAAGACGCTCGCAGCGCAGTTGTATGGCGAGATGCGCGAGTTCTTTCCGAACAACGCCGTCGAGTACTTTGTGTCCTATTACGACTATTATCAGCCTGAAGCGTACGTGCCGGCTTCCGATACCTTCATTGAGAAAGATAGCTCAATCAACCAGCACATCGAGCAGATGCGTTTGTCTGCCACCAAGGCACTGATCGAGCGGCGTGATGCCATTATTGTGGCGACAGTGTCCGCGATCTATGGTCTGGGAGATCCCGAGAGCTATTTTGCGATGGTCTTACACCTCTCACGTGGTGAACAAATTGATCAGCGTAGCGTGTTGCGGCGTTTGGCGGAGATGCAATACAAACGTAATGATATGGAGTTGTCGCAGGGTACCTACCGCGTGCGCGGGGAGGTGATCGATGTATTCCCGGCGGAGTCAGAGCGTGATGCGGTTCGAATCGAGTTATTTGATGATGAGGTGGAAGCGCTTTCATGGTTTGACCCGCTAACTGGCGAAGTTGTGCAGAAGGTTCCGCGCCTGACAATCTTCCCGAAAACACACTATGTCACCCCTCGACAAAAACTACTGGGTGCAATCGACGATATTAAGATCGAGCTGCGCGAGCGGCTCGACGTCTTGCATGACGCAGGCAAATTGCTCGAAGCCCAGAGACTTGAACAGCGCACTCATTTTGATATTGAGATGATCCAGGAGCTAGGCTACTGCTCAGGGATTGAAAACTACTCCCGCTACTTGTCCGGTCGGGGTCCCGGGGAGCCTCCGCCGTGCTTGTTCGACTACCTGCCGCCCGATGCCATGCTGGTGATCGACGAAAGCCATGTCACGGTGCCGCAATTGGGCGCCATGTATCGTGGCGATCGTGCACGCAAGGAGACGCTGGTGGAGTATGGGTTCCGGCTCCCCTCGGCGCTGGATAACAGGCCTTTGCGATTCGATGAATTTGAGGGTCTTGCACCGCAGATGATCTTTGTCTCGGCGACACCCGGTAAATACGAGAAAGCGCACGCGGACCAGACAGTAGAGCAGTTGGTGAGACCGACCGGTTTGCTGGATCCGGTCGTGGATATCCGTCCGGTCGCGCATCAGGTCGATGATGTGTTGTCGGAGATCAGGCTGCGGGTGCAGGCGGATGAGCGGGTGCTGATCACGACGCTGACGAAGCGGATGGCGGAAGACCTGACCGACTATTTGCGTGAGCACGATGTTCGTGTCCGATATCTGCATTCGGATATCGATACCGTGGAGCGAACCGAGATCATTCGCGATCTGCGTTTGGGCGAATTTGATGTACTAGTGGGCATCAATTTGTTGCGAGAAGGTCTTGATATGCCAGAAGTTTCTTTGGTGGCTATTCTTGACGCAGACAAAGAAGGATTCCTTCGCTCGGAAGGTTCTTTGATCCAGACGATTGGTCGAGCGGCGCGAAATGTTAATGGGTCAGCCATTTTGTACGCCGATCAGATCACCGACTCCATGCGTCGTGCGCTAGACGAAACAGAGCGCCGGCGCGAGCGCCAAATTGAGTTTAACGCTGCCAATGGAATCGTGCCGACAACGATTCGTAAAGCTGTCGCCGACATCATGGAGGCGAGCCCCGCTGGCGCTCGCAGTCGCAAGCGCGGCAAGTCGATTGATACGTCACGCCCAGCAGCAGAGAATCTGTCGCCAGAAATGCTGGTCAAGAAAATCAAGAAACTGGAGCAACAGATGTTCAAACATGCCCGTGAACTTGAATTCGAGCAGGCCGCCAAGGTCCGGGATGAGATTGACCAATTACGCCAACAGGGGTTCGGCCCACAAAGTGCGCAATCTGCCTAGTTATTGCTTGGTGTTACGCCGGAATTCGGGTAACCTTCCGCGCCGCGCTGGTTGAGAATGCCAGTGCGGCATCGCAAGGGCGATTAGCTCAGGGGTAGAGCGCCACGTTGACATCGTGGAGGTCGGTGGTTCGAAACCACCATCGCCCACCACCGCACTGGTGGCTGGCTTTGGCAAATCCGCCAAAACCTTTGAATAACCAATTATTTACTTGTATTGGGTGTAAATGGCTCGATACAATAACAGGCTTGTTGAAATACGGAGGGCTTGCTGATCGCAGCTGCAAAACGCGCACGGCGCAACGAGGACATCCTGGCACCTCAGGTAAGGGTCATTAAGGATGACGGAGAGCAGGCAGGGGTAATGCCGATTGCCGACGCTCTCGAGCTTGCAAAAGACGAGAGAATGGATCTGGTAGAGGTGTCTCCAAATGCTGAGCCACCGGTTTGCCGAATCATGGATTACGGCAAGTTTGTTTTCGAGCAAAGCAAGAAAAACCAAAATGCGCGCCGCAAGCAAAAGCAGTCTCAGGTCAAGGAAATCAAGTTCCGTCCTGGTACTGAAGAAGGCGATTATCAAGTCAAGCTAAAAAAGTTGGTGTCATTCCTTGAGAAGGGTGACAAGACCAAAGTGACATTACGGTTTCGTGGCCGAGAGATGGCGCACCAGAGTTTGGGTGCAGATCTGCTCAAACGTGTCCGCGACGACCTTGAGGAATACGGCTCCGTCGAGCAAATGCCGCTGATGGAAGGCCGACAAATGGTGATGGTCATCGCGCCTAAAAAAGCGTAGACCCTCATCAACACAAGCAAGCAGTGGCCTTGTGTCGCTGTTTCGCCAGCTGCGCCGTGAGCGCTACCTGGCCAAAAAACTGGAGAAAACGACATGTCTAAGATGAAGACAAACCGTGGTGCAGCGAAACGCTTTCGTCGCACCGGCAAAGGCGGTTTCAAACGTGCCCAATCCCACCTGAGGCACATCCTGACGAAGAAAAGCAGCAAGCGTAAACGCCAATTGGGCAACACGCTGCAGGTCGCTGATGCGGACGTTAAAGCCGTTAAGCGCATGCTGCCGCACGTCTGATCCAATATCTCAGGAGTAAAACACCATGGCACGAGTCAAACGAGGCACGGTCGCCCGTGCGCGTCACAAGAAAGTTCTGGGCAAAGCGAAAGGCTATTACGGCGCGCGTCGTAAAGTATTCCGCGTTGCCAAACAAGCGGTCATCAAGGCAGGTCAATACGCCTATCGTGACCGCCGTGTTCGCAAGCGCGAATTTCGCCGTCTCTGGATCGCCCGAATTAATGCGGCCGCCCGCATCAATGGTCTGTCGTACAGCCGGCTAATGAATGGCCTGAGCAAAGCTCAGATCGACATCGACCGCAAGATGCTGGCCGATCTCGCTGTTCACCAGCCCGAGAGTTTTGCGGCTCTAGCGGAGCAAGCGAAGGCACAGTTGGCCGATTAAGGCTGCTGGTGTTCCTATGCGATAAGCCCCATCGACGCTGCTCGCGCGATGGGGTGTTCCAATAAGGTGCTTTGTGGACCAGCTTGAACCGATAACCCAGGCAGCGCTCGCCGCTGCAGCCGATGCAGACTCCGTTGCCGCTATTGACGCAGTGCGAGTGCGCTTTCTGGGTAAAAAAGGCGAATTAACCGCACTGCTCAAGCAGCTTGGGCAATTATCCGCTGAATCCAGGCCTGCGGCAGGTCAGCGCATCAATGCTGCGAAAGCTCAGGTCGAAACGGCGTTGGTTGAGCGCAAGCGTGCTCTGGAATCACAGGCCCTGGAAGTTCGGCTGAAGAGCGAGACGCTGGACATGACCCAACCCGGACGTGGGTCGGCCTTGGGGACGCTGCATCCAGTCACAAAGGCCCGTCGCCGGATTGAGGCCATTTTTCGAGGCGCTGGGTTTGCGGTACGTCACGGACCGGAAATCGAAGATGATTTTCATAACTTCACCGCGCTGAACATCCCCGAAGATCACCCGGCGCGTGCCATGCACGACACGTTTTACTTTGGGGACGGGCGACTGTTGCGAACGCATACCTCGCCGACTCAGATTCGCTCGATTCGCGAAGAAGGCGTGCCGATCAAGGTGATCTGTCCGGGGCGAGTTTATCGATGCGATTCGGACCAGACGCACACACCCATGTTTAACCAGGTCGAAGGCCTGGTGATTGATCGGCATATCAGTTTCGCCAATCTCAAGTCAGTGCTGTACGAATTTGTCGGTTTGTTCTTTGAGCGAGAGGCCGAGCTGCGCTTCCGGCCATCGTATTTCCCTTTCACTGAACCCTCGGCTGAGGTTGATGTGCGGATGGACAATGGCAGTTGGTTGGAGATTCTGGGCTGCGGCATGGTTCATCCGAACGTGCTGGAACATGTTGGCGTCGATCCGAATGAGTTTGGTGGCTATGCCTTCGGAATCGGTATCGAGCGTTTGGCGATGTTGCGCTATGGCATCCGCGACCTGCGTACGCTGTTTGAAAACGATGTACGCTTTCTGGAGCAGTTCGGATGAAGTTCTCGAAGCGTTGGCTTGAGCGCATGCTAGCAGGTGACGCCAATACAGAGGCTGCTGAACTGCCGTTAGTTGCACGAGGTCTGGGGTTACAATGCCAGCGTGACAACGCACACCTTGGAAACG
>JBCCZN010000062.1:0-14197 GCA_039187375.1 Pseudomonadota bacterium | reverse complement strand
GTTCGATGCGCGTAATGAGCTGAAGATTTTCGCCCTGGCGGTGCAGTTCCTGACACGGCTGCCGGTGCCGATTGGCGATGCCTACACCCCGGAACGACAGGCTGCGACACCGCGATACTATGTGCTGGTCGGCGCGTTGATCGGTGCCCTCTGTGGCGTAATCTATCTTACGACGTACAACGCATTGGGTAATGCGATCGCTGCGTTGCTCGCGATTGCGGCGGGACTGTTGGTCACCGGCGCCTTCCATGAAGATGGGCTGGCGGATACCTTCGACGGTTTAGGTGCGAACAGTCGTGAGCGAATGCTCGAGATCATGCGCGACAGTCGCATTGGCACCTTCGGCGCGCTCGCATTGGTGATGATGATGACACTCAAGGCGACGGCCATCATGCGCCTCGATTCATCCGTTGTTGTGTTAATTCTCATTGTTGGACACGGACTGTCACGCCTGTCCGCTGTCATCGTCATTTCGACCAGTCAATATGCGCGTGACCACGGCACCGGTAAACCCACCGCCGACGGCATTGACACGACCAGTCTTTTTATTGCCCTGGTGAGCGGCGCGGCGCTGCTGTTGTGCATTACGATCGGCGCCGGACTTGGTGCAACGCTGGCAGTGGCGACGGGCGCATTGTTAGGTCATGTCGGCATGCGAGTCTTGTTTGAGCGGCGGTTGCAGGGCTATACCGGTGACACCTTGGGTGCGGTGCAACAAACGACTGAACTTGGCATCTATCTGGGGCTGCTCTGGTGGCAGTAATTTTGATGCGCCATACCCGCCCGGTGCTGGATAAGTCCTACTGCTACGGCAGCCTCGATATCGAGTTGGCAGAGAGTTTTGAAACAGACGCCAAACGAGCCACGACGTCGGTGCCAGACGTTACGCGAATCGTCACCAGCCCGCTGATGCGTGCACGACAACTCGCCGAGTACATCGCTACCGCGCGACGTCTGAATGTGACGATTGACACGCGTCTGGTTGAAATGGATTTTGGCAGCTGGGAAGGTCGTCCCTGGTCGGATATTCCTCGCAATGAATTGGATGCATGGGCTGCCGATTTTCTCGATGCTCGACCACACGGTGGCGAAACGGTACGTGTGCTGAGAGAGCGGTGTCAGGCCGCCGTTCGCGATTACGCCAAGCAACCCGGTGACACACTGGCTGTCTGCCACGCCGGCGTCGTACGTGCGATTTTCTCCAAGGGCGATACGTCGCAGGACTTTTCAAAGTCGATCGACTATGGCCAGATCATACGCTGGCCCGAGTGATCCTGCGGAGATGACGATGAGTGATGCCGATGAACACAAGAAAAAGATGCAACAGCAGCAGTCCGAGCATCGTAAACGCGTCAAGGAGACGCGCCACCCGGAGCGCGGGCTGGTGCTGGTTCACACAGGCAATGGCAAGGGCAAATCCAGCTCCGCATTCGGCGTCATTATCCGCGCGCTAGGCTGGGATCAGCAGGTCGGTGTCGTGCAATTTATCAAGGGCAAATGGAAAACGGGCGAGCGGCAATTTTTCGATCGGTATGACGGACCGGTGGACTGGTTCACGATGGGCGATGGCTTCACCTGGGATACACAGGACAAAGACGCCGATACCAAAGCCGCTCAACTTGCATTCGAGCGTGCCTGCACGATGATGGCGAGCGGCGACTACGATCTGGTTGTGCTCGACGAAATCAACATCGCGTTGCGCTACGGTTATCTAAGCGCGGAAGCGGTCATCGAAGGTGTCGATCAGCGCGACAAACGCACCGGTGTGATCCTGACCGGCCGCGATGCGCCGCAAGCGCTTTGCGATTATGCGGATCTGGTCAGCGAGATGCGTGAAATCAAACACCCCTACAAAGCGGGAATTCGCGCGCAACGCGGCGTCGATTTCTGACCTGCCGCTTCGTCAGCAGATTGACAATATCCAAGGCCAGCGTCAGGATACTGCCCAGGTGGTGCCGCGCTGTCGCGGCCAATAGGGAACACGGTGAAATTCCGTGGCTGTACCCGCAACTGTAAACCGGGAGTAACGGGCCCGATGCCACTGGCGCTTCTTGTACAAGTAGCGCCGGGAAGGCGGCCCGAAGCGCTGATCGGATAGCCAGGAGACCTGCCACCGCGTCGTTCGTCCGGGGACCGGGTCAGTTCCAGCGGGCAGTCAAGTCTGACGAACAGTGCAGCACTTTTCTCCGAAACGACATGCCGATACGGCCGGCCGCCCGGTGGTACCAACCGCTTAGGCCGTTGCAGTCGTGAGTGAGCACCTGACCATGGGGCGGCAGGGTGCTTTGGGGAGCTACCATGCGCGTTGCATTTGCAGCCATTTGCCTTTTGAGTCTGGCGATCAGTCCAGCCGTCGCCGAAATCGATACTATCGTCGTCACCGCGACACGTTTGGATCAGACCAGCGCCGAAACCGGTTCGAGCATCTCGATCATCACCGAAGAGGACATCAAGGCGCTAGGTGTTGCCTATGCGCTCGAAGCGGTCGCGCAGGCACCGGGCGTCACGATCAACCAGAACGGCCCGTTAGGTGGTAGCGCAACAGTACGTATTCGCGGTGCCAGCAGCGAACAGACGTTGGTATTGATAGACGGGATTGTGGTCAACGACCCCTCTTCACCTGGCGGTGGCTTTAATTTCGCCCGACTCGATACACAGAACATCGAGCGAATCGAAGTACTGAAAGGCCCGCAATCAACGCTGTGGGGCACCGACGCCATAGGTGGCGTTGTGTCTATCACAACCAAAGCACCACAAGAAGCACTGGGCGGTCAGGTGTTTGCCGAGGCCGGCTCGTTCAATACGCTTCGTGGTGGTGTGGCGATTTCAAATGCTGGCGAGGTCGGTGATTTCCGCCTGGCTGCTGTCAACGTATACAGCGATGGCATCTCGAAAGCCGATGAGCGCAGCGGCAATAGTGAAGATGACGGTTACGACTCACTGACGCTCTCCGCCAAAGGCGGTTTGAACCTGCCTGGTAATGCGCGACTGAGCGCGGATGTGTTGTGGACAGACGCCGACACTGAATTCGATAGTTTCACCTTCGGCGCCCAGGGCAATGTGGGCGACGGCGATGAACTGAGCAAGACTGAAGAAATGGCCGCAAACCTGTCGCTGACGTTACCGCTACTCGATGGCAAGCTCGACAATCTGTTTGTTGTCGGCTACTCGGACATCACCCGCCAGAATTTCACCGATGGCGCCTCTAGCTTCGAAGCAGAAGGCGAGCGACTGCTGTATCGCTATCAAGGCACGCTTTCCATCAACCAGACCAATCGCTTGGCCTTTGGTGTCGAGCGCGAAGATACCCAGGATGACGACAACGACACATCGATCGATGGTCTGTTCGCACTCTACGAACTGACTCCGGTTGATAATCTGACCATTACCGCCGGGTTGCGCCAGGATGATCACGAGCGTTTTGGATCCGAAACCACGGCGCGTCTGGCCGGTGCCTGGCAGCTCAGTGACACACTGTCACTGCGCGCCAGTTGGGGTGAAGGCTTCAAGGCGCCGACCATCTTTCAAACGACGTTTTTCTGTTGCGGTGCCGTGGCGCCGAATGATGCGCTATTCCCCGAAACCTCAGAAGCGTTCGATGCAGGGATTGAATGGACCTCGACCGACGGTGCCACCCAACTGGGCGCCACCGTGTTTCGTCAAGACACCGAGAATTTGATTGATTTTGACTTCGCCCTGGGCGGCTATCTCAATATTGATGAGGTGCAATCGACCGGCATCGAGCTCACCGGGCAGTTTACGCTCGGTGCGGGCTTTGGCCTCGGACTGGACTATGCCTATATCGATGCCGAGGATGGTGACAACAATCCACTACCGCGTCTGCCCCAACACACTGGCGATCTGACCCTGTCGTACGACTCTGCCGGTGCGTTTTCCGGCGCCGTGCTGGTGCGCTATAACGGCAGCGAAGCTAACACCAATGGCACACAGCTCGATAGCTGGTTACGCGTTGATGTCACCGGTCGCTACCTGATCTCAGAGCAGGTCGAGTTATACGGTCGCATCGAAAATCTGTTCGATGAAGAATATCAACAGATCCTGGGCTATGGCACGCCGGGATTATCGGGATCACTCGGCGTACGCCTTAGTTTCTAGAACCAACGGAACAAAACATGCCGCACCGCCCACTCACACTGCTACTGCTTCTGGTGACAGTGATCGGCTGCGGTGATGCGCCGCCCGCAGCGCGTGTGAGTCATGATGGCAGACCGATGCGGATTGTTAGTCTGGATTTGTGCGCCGACCAGTATGTGCTGAAATTTGTTGAGCGTGAGCGAATCCTCGCTGTGTCGCCGGTGGCCACCGCTGAGTTTTCTTACATGCGCGATGCGGCACGCGGCGTACCGGTCGTACAACCCAACGCCGAAGATGTACTGGTATTGAAACCGGATCTCGTTGTTCGCGCCTACGGCGGCGGCGCGAATGCCACCACATTCTTTGAACGCGCCGGTGTGCCGGTTTTGACCATCGGCTGGGCTGCCGACATCGCTGCGGTGATGTCGATGGTGCAGTCCATTGCGAGCGGTCTGGGTGAGCCTGAGGCCGGCGCCGCAGTCGTTGCCGAAATGCAGCAACGATTGGCGCAGTTGCCCGACATCGAATCCGCTTCAGCGTTGTACATGACGCCTTCTGGTGTCACGACCGGTCCGGGTTCGTTGGTGCACGATATCCTGATCGCATCGGGTGTTGAGAATTTTCAGAACCAACCGGGATGGCAGCCCATTCCACTCGAGAAGCTGGCCTATAATCGACCTGACATGATCGCGGCCGCCTTCTTCGATGCTTACACCAACCACCCGGACGCCTGGAGTCCAATGCGTCATCCTGTCGCACGAGCCCAGTTGCGCGAGCGACCAACCGTTCAGATCAAGGGCGCGTGGACCTCATGCAGTGGTTGGTATTTGATGGACGCTGTTGAAGCACTATCACGTGGAGCGGCGTTATGACACGGTTGCTGACGCCAACATTAGCGTTAGCAGCGGTGGTTGCCATCATCGCCGCCTGTCTGCTCGGGTCCACACCGCTGGAGTTATCTCGCGTCTTGGCAGCACTGGCAGGCGGCGCCGATGCGGGGGATCGGATCGTCGTATGGTCTATTCGTCTGCCGCGCGCACTCAGCGCATTCTGCGTCGGCGCAGCGCTAGGTCTAAGCGGCGCGGCCCTGCAGGGTTTGCTGCGCAACCCATTGGCTGAACCCGGTGTCCTGGGTGTCTCCGCATCGGCATCGATGGCTGCCACGTTCGCACTCTACTACGGACTGGTGACCTCCAATCCGTGGATCTTGCCCATCGCCGCCATCGTTGGTGCAGTGGCAGCTACCGCATTGATTCTGTTTGTAGCGGTGCGCACCACGTCGGTGGTGACATTGATTCTGGTCGGGGTGGGTTTGTCGAGTTTCGCCGGTGCGTTAATGAGCTTACTGATGAACCTTGCGCCAAACCCGTTTTCTTTATCGGACATGATCAACTGGATGCTCGGCTCCGTCGCCAATCGCAGTTTTGATGATCTGTTGTTCTGCGCACCATTCATGGTTGTCGGCGCGCTCATTCTGTTCACATCCCGGCGTGGTCTGTCTGCCCTGACGCTCGGCGAAGAGGCCGCTAGTGGCATTGGGCTGAACCTGCGTCGCCAGCGTGTGCTTGTCGTATTAGGCGCCGGTCTTGTGACCGGTGCTGCTGTTGCCCTCGCCGGTGCCATCGGCTTTGTTGGCATCATCGCACCCCACGTTGTCAGACCCTGGGTCAATCATGACCCCGCTAGATCGCTTTTGCCTTCAGCACTCCTCGCAGGTGTGTTACTGATAATCGCCGATATCGGTGTGCGCGTCATGCCGACCGACAATGAGTTGAAACTAGGTGTCGTCGCCGCGTTGGTCGGTGCGCCGGCGTTTATCTGGATCGCAAGTAGAAGGCGGGCGCTCGTTGACTGAACTGGCCGCACAATCACTGCGCGTCGTGCGCGATGGTACGACATTGGTCGACGACGTCAGCTTTGCCTGCCAAACCGGTGAGCTGGTCGCGCTGCTAGGCCCAAACGGTGCAGGTAAAAGCACATTGCTGCGAGCAGCACTGGGCATCGTGCCGATTAGCGGCGGCACCGCGACGCTTGCTGGCGACGATACACAACACCTCTCACCTATGGTGCGGGCACAGCGCGCGAGCTATTTACCGCAGCGGCGTCCGTTGGCATGGCCAAGTCCGGTGCGCGATGTCGTTGCGCTGGGACGATTCTCACACGGCGCTGCGCTGGGACGATTGAGCGCAGCCGATCAGCATGCCGTCGATGCCGCCATCAGCGCCTGCGATCTGGATGCACTGGCACAGCGCGGCACCGACACACTGTCTGGTGGTGAGTTGGCACGCGCCCACTTCGCGCGTGCGTTCGCGGCGCAAGCACCCTTGCTCATCGCAGACGAACCCGTCGCAGCCCTCGATCCGCGTCATCAACACCGGATCATGCAACTGGTCCGTGACTTTGTTGCGAACGGTGGTGGTGCGCTCGTGGTGTTACACGATGTTGCTCTTGCTGCTCGCTTTGCGGATCGCATCCTTTGGATGCATGACGGCAGACTGATCGTAGACGGTACACCGGCAGAGACGCTAACTGCAGAGCGTATGGCGCAGGTGTATGGGGTCAGCGCAACGATCGAGGAGGATCGTGTTCACATCAAAGGCGCGTTGTGAGCGGTCGTGCGCTAATGCTGCAGGGCACCGGCTCTGATGTCGGTAAGTCGACACTGGTCGCCGCACTCGCCCGCATAGCGCGACGACGTGGCATCGCTGTGGCGCCATTCAAACCGCAGAACATGTCGAACAATGCCGCTGCCTGTGGCGACGGCGGCGAGATCGGTCGGGCGCAAGCACTGCAAGCTCAGGCAGCCGGACTAGTGCCCCGCGTGGACTTCAATCCGGTGCTATTGAAACCGCAATCAGACCGTACCTCGCAAGTCGTCGTCCACGGGCGTGCCGCGTCGACTCAGGCCGCTGCGCAGTACATCGGTCAGCGCGGCGCATTGCTGGAGCCGGTCATGCAGAGCTTCGGTCGCCTGATTGACGAGTTTGAATTGGTCATTGTCGAAGGTGCTGGCAGCCCGGCAGAGATCAACCTGCGCCGTGGTGACATCGCTAACATGGGATTTGCCACGCATGCCGGCGTGCCGGTCTGCTTGATCGCAGACATCGAGCGAGGCGGCGTCATTGCAAGTCTGGTCGGAACACAGGCCGTACTCGATCCTGATGACGCGGCGATGATCACCGGCTTCATCGTCAATAAGTTCCGTGGTGATCCGACGTTGTTTGATGCGGGTGTCGATGCCATTAAGAGCTATACCGGTTGGCGCGCTTACGGTGTTGTACCGTGGTTACCGGCGACGGCAAGACTGCCCGCGGAGGATGCAGTCAGCTTGACCAGCTCAACCGACTGCTCGGCAACGACGCTCAAAATCGCTGCACCGATGCTCTCGCGCATGGCGAATTTCGATGATGCTGATCCGCTGGCGCACCAACCGGGGGTGGCGTTTGTCTGGATCAAACCAGGCGAGCCGATTCCGCAAGATACCGATGTGATCATTGTGTTCGGCAGTAAATCAACTTTGGGCGACCTTGCCTTTCTACGCGCTCAAGCCTGGGATCACGACATTATGGCGCACGCACAGCGCGGTGGTCATGTGCTGGGCATTTGCGGCGGCTACCAAATGCTTGGGCAGCGAATACACGATCCAGATGGGGTTGATGGGCCTGCAGGTAGTGCGGCGGGCTTGGGTCTTTTGGACGTTGAGACTACGATGAGCGCCGACAAAACCGTGCGCGCAGTCAGTGGGCATTGTGTCGTCAACGATACTGCAGTCAGCGGTTATGAAATCCACGCTGGCGACACGACCGGACCCGACTGCAACCGACCGATGTTCGCACTGGATGGACGCACGGACGGCGCAGCCAGTGCCGACGGTCGTATCACCGGCACCTACCTGCACGGCATGTTCACAAACGATGCGTTTCGTAACCACTGGTTGCATAGGATTGGCGCGTCCGATCTCCCCGGCTATGACTTTGATGCTTCGGTTGAATCCGCACTCGATACGATTGCCGATCATGTCGCGGACTGTGTCGATATTGATGCAGTACTGGCGAGCGCACAGTCGCCGCATTGCCCATGAGCGCGTTGACCATCTTGATCGCCTGGATGATTGAGGTCGCGATGGGTTGGCCCGACACCGTGTATCGCCGCATTCGTCATCCGGTG
The DNA here is from genome assembly GCA_039187375.1 of Pseudomonadota bacterium. Taxonomy (GTDB): domain Bacteria; phylum Pseudomonadota; class Gammaproteobacteria; order Steroidobacterales; family Woeseiaceae; genus CALBPI01. The sequence goes on along the minus strand of JBCCZN010000062.1, from coordinate 5,935 downwards.
GTCTGGATGGGTGCGCTGATCAGCTGGCTAGACACCAGACTCAATGACGATAGTCGTGCGAATTGGCTCCGGGCGTTGACGGGTGCATTCACAACGCTGCTTGTCATTAGTGTCAGCTGGATGCTGGTCGCGTTTCTGCTGGGACTGCTTCCAGCAGGACCGGCCAGAGTCATTATTGCGGCAGTGATCGCCGCCAGCCTGCTCGCCTCACGCAGTCTCTACCAACATGTCGTTGCGGTCGCACAGGCACTGTCGACACTGTCGCTAAGCGATGCCCGCGAGGCCGTCGCGCATATTGTTGGCCGCGACCCGAGCCAGCTCGACGACGCTGGTGTCGCCCGTGCCGCCATCGAGAGCTTGGCGGAGAACACATCCGATGGCGTTATCGCACCCGTCTTCTGGGGAGTTGTACTCGGTGTGCCCGGACTGGCCGCGTACAAGGCGATTAACACACTCGATTCGATGATCGGTCACCGCAATGCGCGTTATGAATACTTCGGAAAATTCGCAGCGCGGTTGGATGATGCTGCCAATTGGATTCCGGCACGATTAACCGGCGCATTGTTCGCACTGGCTGGCCGAGCGCGCGCCTGGTCCACCATGTGGCGCGATGCTGGCCAACATCGCTCGCCGAACGCCGGTTGGCCTGAAGCAGCCATGGCCGGTGCGCTCGGCGTGCGTTTATCCGGGCCTCGACACTACGGCGCACACGTCAACGACGAACCCTGGTTAAACGCTGATGCCGAAGACCCGGATGCGCAGGGTATTGACCGCGCTCTGATGCTGTATGTTCGTGCGATGTTGATCGCAGCCGCCGTGCTTGCCGTCATCGCTGCACTGTCGGTGGCCAGATGAACGATGACCTTCGCCATGGTGGTGTGCTCGATCAGGTGACCGCGCAATTTCCGGATGCCCCTGAGCCATGGATTGACTTGTCGACCGGCATCAACCCCTGGCCATGGCCGGTCGAGCGTATCGACCCCGTGGTTTTACATCGGCTACCCACGCAGCACGACATGGATCAGTGCCGCATTGCGATGGCGTACAGCATCAACGCCCCCGAGTCGGCGATGACATTAGTCCCCGGTACCGAACTTGCGATTCGATTGTTGCCAATGCTGTTGCCTGCGAAACGGGTGGTCGTTTTGAGTCCAACCTATGGCGATCATGCTGAGAGTTGGCAAGCGGCCGGTGCGACCGTCCTGACTTCTAGCGACCCATTGGCGCATCTGGATGATGCGGACGCGGTGGTATTGTGTCATCCCAACAATCCAGATGGACGTTGTTTTGATCTGACAACACTGCTCGAGGCGCATGCGCAACTGTCACGTCGCAACGCCTGGTTGATTGTCGATGAAGCCTATGCCGAACTGGATCAACATCTCAGTTTGGCCGCATATGGCGGTCATCCGAACCTGATCGTATTGCGCTCTACCGGCAAGTTTTTCGGGCTGCCTGGTATTCGATTGGGTGCAGTCCTGGCGCCGCCCGAACTCTCACAATCACTCAACACACTGCTCGGTGTTTGGCCGATGTCCGGGGCAGCGCTTGCCATCGGTAGCCAAGCCTATCGTGATCTGGATTGGCAGGAGGCTTGCCGTTTACGCCTCGCCGAGGCGCGTGTACACCTCGATAAAATGTTGGCTGCACACAATATTACCGTCAGCGGCGGCACAGACCTGTTTCGCTTTGTCGCATTTGATGATGCACACGCGCGCTGGCACTCACTGTGCCAACAAGGCATTTACACGCGCCGCTTCAATTGGTCACGCACCCATCTGCGGTTTGGTTTACCGGCTACAATTGAGGCTCAATCCCGTCTGGCGCAGGCACTATCACTTCAAGACTAATGGCAAACCCGCAACGACCAACTCGACCCGATCGCACGCCGCCGCGACAGCCTGATTCAGCCGGCCTTGTGCGTCACGAAAACGCCGGCCCAGTCGCGTCTCCGGCACCAATCCAAATCCCACTTCGTTCGAAACCAGGATCAGTGTCTTCGGCGTATCGAACGTCTCTAGCAATCGAGCAGTCTCTTGATCAGGATCACGCTCATGATGCATGACATTAGACAACCACAGCGTCAGGCAATCGACCAGCACCACTTTGCCGGTCGACCGACGCAACGCATCAGCGAGGCTCAGCGGCGCATCAATCGTCGTCCAACCTTTGCCGCGATCGCTTTGATGGCGTGCAATGCGCTCGGCCATTTCATCATCCAACGCTTCCGCCGTCGCGATGAACGTGCGCGTATCCGACTCGGCCTCGGCCAACGCTTGCGCACGACTGCTTTTGCCCGAACGTGCTCCACCCAAAATCAATGTCACAGCCATAGCCCGGCATGCTATCGCATTATCAAAAACCGGTTGCGTCTGATTTTGATCGCACTGTTTTCGCTATCCGGCACCCTCTATGCCGCCGACCCAATGCTCTTTGGCGTGATTTCCGAGCGGAACTCCGCCAGTGCAGCAGCCGCCGCTGCGCTGTTCCATGACCAATACCCCAATGTCACCGTTGCGCTACGTACGCCAGAACAACTGGCAACCGTCGAAGACGCCGAATTGATGCGTTCGCTCACACGCGCCGATGCTGTGTTGATCGCTGGCGTGTTTAGCGACGATGCGACGCGGCTCGGTCGCTTGATCGATGCACTGCCAGCGACCAAGCCGATTATTGTCGTCAGCTCCGCTCGCGATCTGGTGCTGAAGTCGCAGACCGGAGATGGCTGGCGTGCAGACTCAAAAGCGATTGAAGCCGCGATGAGCGATGCATCGTCGACACTCTGGGGTCGCGCCTACGCCTACTGGCAAGCACGCGGCCCGGGCAATATTAGCGCGCTATTTGCCTATTTGATCAGCAGCGACGCCGAACGCTCGGCACTACCTGAACCCGCGCCGCTCGAGCCCATTCGCTACAGCCAGCGCGAAGGTGATACCGATGCACCGCTTATCGCTGTACTGGATTACGAGACGGGCGATCAGGCGGGGAAGATTAGTGTGCACCGCGAACTGTGTCGTGCGTTGGTTGCACAATCGCTAGCCTGCCTGTCCGTGTTTGCCGATTGGGGTGGTGCCACAGCACAGGCTTTAGAGGCGCTGCGAAAGCGCGATCCCGCTGCGCTGGTGATGTTGCAGGACTTCGCTCTGGGTGGTGCCGAGCGCGATCGTGCCGACCGTGCGTTGACGGCACTCGGTGTACCCATTATCAAAGGCATTCGTCTGCAGGAATTGAGTCCAGCACTGTGGCAGGACAGCCATGAAGGTCTGCCAAGCGATAGTGTCTATTACCGTATCGCAATGCCGGAGCTGTCCGGTGCGAGTCAGAGCGTCGTGTTAGCCGCTGCGGCACCGATTCAACGTGATCCGATTTCTGGTATTGCCATCAAGGTCACAACACCCATCGCAACCGAAATCAACAGTATGGCCAAACGACTGGCTGGCTGGGCGCGTTTACAAGCAGCCCGGAATGCCGACAAGCGACTGGCCATCATCTATTACAACCATCCTCCGGGCCGACACAACATCGGTGCCGATAATCTGGATGTACCGCAAACGCTGTTCACCTTGCTGCAACGGCTGCAAGCTGAGGGCTATACGACGGGTCCATTGCCTGCAAGCGCAGAAGCATTGCTGGCGAAGATGCAATCACACGCCGTCAATATGCCGGAGAACAGCGATGCGTTGCAGCAAATGGCGCGGGATGCGTTTTCTATGCCATTAGCGGACTACAACGCGTTTTTCGAATCCCTGCCTATGGCGGTGCAACGTGAGGTACAGGACGGACCGCTGGCCGCGTTGAAAGGTGACATCGACGCAGCACTCAGTCGTCAGGCGCCCGAAACAGCTCGTGAGCGACTGGCAAGTGCAATCAAGGATCTTGCTTATGTGATCGAAGGTGCACCAGTGGAACGACATGAGCGCGCCGAAGATTTGCTAGATCAACTGACAAACGCATTTGAACAACACATCAGCGGTAGCGACCAAAGCGCAAGAATCGCCGCATTATCGGCAGCATTGCAACGTCATGGCATTGAAGGACTGCGCGGTTGGGGAGCCGCGCCCGGACAGGTTATGACGTTCAACGGTGCGTTTGTATTCCCGGGACTACGGTTCGGCAACATTTTCATTGGTCCGCAACCACCGCGCGGTTGGGAAATCAATGAAGAGGTTCTGCACGCCAACATGAGTGTGACGCCGCCACATCAGTACCTCGCGTTCTATCATTGGCTGCGACACGACCTGAACCCGCATGCAATCGTTCACCTCGGACGCCACTCCACCTATGAATTTTTGCCGGGTCCACGAACCGGCCTGTCGCGATTCGATTATTCCCGCATCATCGCCGGCGACACGCCGGGATTGTATCCGTACATCGTCGATGGCGTTGGCGAAGGACTTCAGGCAAAACGCCGCGGACTCGCCATCATCGTCGATCACCTGACACCACCTCTACAGGCCACACCGTTCTATGATGAGCTACTGGGTTTACGTCAACTGGTCGAGAGCTTCGAGGCGGCTAGTCCCACCGTATCCGGAGAAGCCACCCGCTTGCAGGCGTTTGACCGTATCAAGCAACAGGTCGTCACACTGGGGATTCAGGAGGCGTTGATCGCAGAGCTGGAAGCCGAACATGGTGGCGGCGAGCAGTTGTCGTTCGATGAAATCGACGCAGATCTGTTGGTACACGAGGTCGGCCATTTCCTCACAGAAATGCAGGAAGACTTCATGCCATTGGGCTTACACGTCTTCGGCCAACGTTGGTCAGACGACGCCGTCGACACCATGCTGACGTCGATGGCGACACCGGAGGCCGAGTCAGCACTGCGTGCCTCACCGGATGCAGAAATGCAGGCGTTACTGGCAGGTCTTGAAGGTCGATTTGTTGAACCGGGCAAGGGCAACGATCCGCTGCGTTCACCGGATGCGTTACCGACCGGTCGAAATTTCTATGGTCTTGACGCTAGTCTGATTCCCAACTCAATTGCCTACAACCTGGGCGCAAAGCTGGCCGATACCACACCTGCCAGCGAGGGAAATCAAGCCGTTGTCCTGTGGGCGTCGGATACAGTGCGCGATGGCGGGGTGATGGTGTCGTTCGGAATGAGCCTGATGGGCATTCGACCTACCTGGAATGGACGCGGCATCGTCAACGGCCTTGAACGCCTGCCGATTGAAGACCGAGGCGTGCGTCAGGATGTCACGTTTGTGGCATCCGGCCTGTTTAGGGACTTGTACGGCGAGCAAATGCGTTGGCTCGACAAAGCCGTGTTGCTGGCGTTAGATGGCGCATCCCGGACAATCACATCTGACTATCCGCATTTGGAAGCCGCGTTAAATGCAGCACTTGCGCCGCTCGCTGAGCTGCGCAACCCGGGTCGTGAGCCGCTCGCCAATAATGCGGTTGCACAAAGTTGGGTGGCGCAAATGCTCGAGTCCGAATCAGTGGATGCTACGACCTCTCGACTGGCAACACTGCGTGTATTCGCGCCGCGGCCAGGCGAATACGGCGCTGGCATCAACCGTCTTGCCGAGCGTTCGGGTGCATGGACCGATCGACAACAGATCGCGCAGACGTATTTCGCACGCATGGGGCATGCCTACGGCGTGGACATCGACGGTGCGTCCAATCAAGCGGTATTCAAACGGCGGCTTGCCAACACCAGTCAGAGCTTTCTCGGTCGCGCCAGTAATCTCTATGGTCTCGTCGATAACAACGATGCGTTTGATTATCTCGGTGGACTCAACCTCGCAGTCGAATCGATAGACGGTGACTCACCAACCGGTTTTGTTATCGACGTCAGCAATCCACAACGACCGACGATGCCGGCACTACAAAGCGCGATCGTCAGCGAGCTACGCGGACGTCAGCTGAATCCGGCCTGGATCCAGTCCTTGATGCCCCATGGCTATGCCGGTGCTCGCACAATGAACGTTGC
>JBCCZN010000061.1:0-14333 GCA_039187375.1 Pseudomonadota bacterium | reverse complement strand
TGTCGATCATGCCGGTACGCGTTTGATCACCGACGCTGTTTTCAAACACCGGCGCCTTGGCGATCATCGACATGTTTGAGGACATGATGCGATCGTCGAGAATTTCTTCCAGGTCGATGTTGCCGGCCAAATCCGATTCTTCCAGCAGATCAATCGACAAATCCGCTGAGGTTGAGTGCGTGGTGTTGTGATTGGGCAGCAACTCCGGTGCGCCACCAGCCTCAGTGACTAACTCAACGACGCGCATGCGATAATTGCCCATGCGCAATTTGGTATTCGGTTGCAGGCGAATTGGGTTGGTCGGGCCGACGGCTTCTTCACTGCCGTCAACGAATACGCCGTTCATGCTCGTGTCGACCAGATAGAAGGCGTTGTCGCGCACCTCGATACTGGCGTGCACACCCGATACATAACGATGGGCGTCCGGCAGCACCCAATCATTGTGGGGCGCACGGCCTATCGTGCCGCCATTAGCGGTGAAAACATGCTCGAAATCAGCGCCCAGCTGTTGGCGCATCGAGTTGGTGACCTGTAGCTTTAGCTGCATGCCCGATCGTATTCCTGCGGTCGTCGCTCTTGATTTATGGGCAGAAGTATCACGAACTTGAGTGGTGGTTTCAGGGCACGGTTCACAATTACATAAGCTGTCTTAGCGATCGGCCATCACAGGCGGTATTCTCACTCAAACTATTGATTTATTGCCCGATGCCACCAATTCGTGGAGATCGGTGCTGGAGATCGCTATGGATACGCTCTATCGGGTGTCATTTGTCAATCAGGGAAAGGTCTACGAGGTCTACGCCGAGTCAGTCGGTCAGTCGGATCTGTATGGCTTCATAGAGATCGCGGGCATGAAATTCGGCGAGCGCAGTGCGTTGGTGGTCGATCCGAGCGAGGAGAAGATCAAGGCAGAATTCGAAGGTGTAGCAGCCACTTATGTACCGATGCATAGCGTGTTGCGAATCGATGAGGTCGACAAGCAGGGCGTGAGCAAAATTAGCACCTTCAAAGGCGACAACGTCACGCCGTTTCCCGGCTCGGTGATCCCGCACGGCGGCAACGACAGCTGATTTCAACCCGCTGCGCTGGTGCCTGATTTTCGCGTATCATGCCCGCTTTGCGCCGGGCTGATACGCTGCCGATGACTACCCGCACGATCCTGATTCCAGGGCCTGCCGCTCACACGGCGTTCCAGATTAAGACGCTGGCGCGAGCGCTGCACCAACTCTCCGCGGATCTGTCGCCGCTAGAGAGCCAGTGGTTTTACCTGCTGCATTGTGTCGATACGCCGTCTGCGGCAGAAACCACGATCATCACCTCTGCACTGACCGACGGTGTCTCGCACGCCTGGCTAAATGCCGATGACAGTATCGACGTGGCACCGCGCGTCGGCACGATCTCGCCGTGGTCGAGCAAGGCAACCGATATCCTGCATCGCTGCGGTGTGACATCGGTGAGTCGTGTCGAGCGAGCGCGACGTTATCGACTTGAGGGCGTGGAGGCCACGACTTGGGAGACGCTCGTTAGTGCATTGCACGATCGGATGACCGAGAGCTGGTTTGCGCCGGGCGTGGTGGCCGATGCCTTGTTTTGTGAACCCCCGCGTCGGGCGCTGGGCATCGTTACGCTGGGCGATGATCCAATGGCGGCACTGCGAGCCGCGGACACGCAATTGGGTCTGGCACTGTCCGACGATGAGATCAGCTATCTGGCTGACGGCTTTGCCGAGCTTGGCCGAGACCCGACCGATGCCGAGCTGATGATGTTTGCTCAGGCCAATTCCGAGCATTGTCGTCACAAGATTTTCAATGCGGACTGGCGCATTGATGGTCAGTCGCAGTCGCGCTCGTTATTCGGCATGATCCGCAACACTCGCGATCATGCACCGCACGGTATTCTCAGCGCCTATTCGGATAACGCTGCGGTGCTGGAGGGTGCGCCGGCAGCGCAGTTGATGGCGGATAAGGATGGCCACTACCAGACGCACCTTGAGCCAGCCGATCTTGCGATCAAAGTCGAAACCCACAATCACCCGACGGCCATCTCGCCATTCGCTGGCGCCGCGACCGGTGCCGGTGGCGAAATTCGCGATGAGGGTGCGACGGGCCTCGGTGCCGGTCCAAAGGCCGGTCTCGCCGGCTTCTCAACCTCCGACTTGCAGGTGCCTGACTGGCAGCGCGAGTGGGAGGATGCGATCGGCAAGCCCGATCGGATCGTTAGTGCCTTGCAGATCATGCTGGATGGGCCCATCGGCGCGGCCGCGTTCAATAACGAGTTTGGCCGCCCCAATCTTGGCGGCTACTTCCGTACGTTGACTGCACCGATAGCCGATGCACGCTATTGGGGCTACCACAAACCCATCATGATCGCCGGCGGGGTGGGCAATGTCCGTCGTCAGCATGCGTTGAAACAAGACGTCGCGGCCGGCGCCCAGTTGATCGTCCTGGGTGGACCGTCGATGTTGATCGGGTTGGGCGGTGGTGCGGCGTCCAGTATGGCCAGCGGCAGCAGCGATGCCACACTGGATTTTGCATCGGTGCAGCGCGGCAATCCGGAAATGCAACGGCGCGCACAAGCGGTTATTGATCAGTGCCGGGCGCGTGGCGACGATAACCCGATTCTGTTGATTCATGACGTGGGCGCTGGTGGCTTGTCGAATGCCGTGCCTGAGGCCGTCGATCATTCCGGTTTGGGCGGCAGTTTTGAGTTGCATCGCATCCCGAATGCAGAGTCTGCGATGAGTCCAATGGAGGTATGGTGTAACGAGTCGCAGGAGCGCTATGTGCTGTTGGTCGCCGCGTCGCAGCTCGATACGTTTGCGGCCCTGTGCGAGCGCGAGCGCTGTCCGTTCGCCAACCTGGGTGAACTGACTGACGATGCGGTACTGCGACTGAACGATGCGAACAGCTTACAGCCGCCGGTCGACGTACCGATGTCTTTGTTGCTCGGTTCGACACCGAAGCTGCACCGGGATGTCAGCCGAGTCCCCGTGTCGATCACGGCATTCGACGACCAGGGATTGAGTCTGGACAGACTGGCGATGCGCGTACTGCAGGCGCCGTGTGTTGCCGATAAGAGCTTCCTCATTCACATAGGTGATCGCAGCGTTGGTGGGTATACGGCGCGCGATCAATTGGTCGGGCGCTGGCAGGTGCCGGTGGCCGATGTCGCGGTCACCGCCGCCTCGCACCGTGCGATGACGGGAGAGGCCATGGCGATGGGTGAGCGGGCACCGGTTGCCTGTGAAGCGCCAGCGGCGGCTGCGCGGTTGGCAGTCGCCGAGGCTATCACCAACATCATGGCTGCCGATATCCGAGACATTGGCGACATTAAGCTGTCCGCAAACTGGATGGCGGCAGCCGGTCAACCGGGTCAGGATGCGGCGTTGTTTGATGCCGTTGAAGCCATCGGTATGCAGCTATGCCCGGTGCTGGGTGTCGCAATCCCGGTCGGCAAAGACTCATTATCGATGCACACCCAATGGCAGCAGGACACCAAAGCGCGCAGCGTGACGGCGCCGGTCTCTTTGGTCATCACCGCGTTCGCCCCGGTCGGTGATATTCGCAAGACGCTCACGCCGGAGTTGCAACCGGTTGAAGGCTCAGCGTTGATATTGATTGACCTGGGCAAAGACGACATGGCACTGGGCCGCTCGGCATTGGCGCAGGTTACGGCACAACAAGGCGGTGAGAGCGCCGATCTGCACAGCGCCGAAGCACTGAAGCAGTTTGTTTCGGCATTGGTGGCCTTGCGGGCTGCCGATCAGGTTCTGGCCTACCATGATCGCGGTGATGGGGGCGTGTTCGTCAGTGTGGCCGAAATGTTGTTTGCGGCGCGCCTGGGCATGGACATCCGCGTGCCGCAGGCGGCCGGGTCCGAATTGGGTTGGTTGTTCAATGAGTCACCCGGTGCTGTGTTGCAGGTTCGCGATGCCAGCGCAGCCCAGGCGATTATTGCCGAGCACGGGTTAAGCGCGCATGCGCAGGTCATCGGTGGTTTGCGAGACGATGATCTTCTGAACATTGAGGGTCATGCTGAGGTCTTGTTCTGTCGCCCTCGGCGTGAGTTGCAGCTGCACTGGTCCGAGATGAGTTTCCGTATGCAATCGCTGCGTGATAACCCGCGTACGGCAGCACAAAGCTACGAGCAGATCGCCGATGACAGTGATCCCGGTTTGATCGCAACCGTACCGTATTCGCTGAGCGTACCGCGAATTGCGACAGGTGTGCGTCCAAGAGTTGCGGTCTTGCGCGAACAGGGCGTCAACAGTCAGATGGAGATGGCTGCCGCGTTTGATGCCGCGGGCTTTGACGCGATTGATGTCCACATGAGTGACATACAGTCGGGGCGCAAATCGCTCGCTGACATGCAGGTCTTGGCCGCATGCGGTGGATTTAGTTTTGGTGACGTGTTGGGTGCGGGCGGCGGTTGGGCCAAGTCGATTTTGCATGTACCGGCATTACGCGACGCGTTTGCCGCATTCCTGTCGCGATCGGATACGCTGGCGCTGGGTGTGTGCAATGGCTGTCAGATGCTGTCGCAATTGACCGCGTTGATTCCTGGTTCCCAAAACTGGCCACGTTTTGAGGCGAACGAGTCAGCGCAATTCGAGGCGCGCCTGTCGTTGGTTGCACTGAGCGATGTCGGCGGCCCTTGGTTCGACGGCATGCAGGGCGCTGTATTGCCGGTTGTCGTCTCGCACGGAGAGGGCAGGGCGGTGTTCGCCGATCATATTGATCCACAGGCAGCACCGATTGCCGCCCGCTACGTCGATGGCCACGGCGTTGCGAGCATGCGCTATCCGGCAAATCCGAACGGCTCGCAGGCGAGCGCAGCGATGCTGACAAGCGGTGATGGTCGTGTAGCGATTAGCATGCCGCATCCCGAACGTACTGCCAGAACGGTTCAACATAGCTGGCACCCGGGCGGATGGGGTGAAGATGGCCCTTGGATGAAACTGTTCTGGAACGCGCGTCGCGCGCTCAGCTAGAGTCGCTCAGCGGTGTTGCTTGCGCGGCATGGCCGCTTGTAGTTGATGCCGCCGTGCGAACAACTCGTGTAAACAGTCTCTGAGCACCTCGAACAACATGCGCGCCTGTTTGTGCGTGAGCATCGGTACCGGGTCGCTCGGCTGAAGATCGAATAAAACATGCCGGCACAAGCGTAGCAACGCAGGCTCCATGTTTGCCAGGGTTGCCGCTTCCGTGACGGCATTGAACACCGCAAGCTTACCTGTGTCGCCCAATTCGACGGCAGCCAATGTCGTCAGACGATTCGCGAGCAACACGAAGGCGTGAGTTCTGCCGGCGGTAAAGCACTCAGCGGCTTCGTCGGCGAGATCGTGCAGGTCAGCGGGCAGTGCATCGACATCCAGCCGTTCGGCTTGCGGCGGCAGTGACTCAAACACGGGCTCAATATCAACCGTCTCGTCGTCATAGCGCATGCGTCCACTGACGAGGCTCACCGGCTTCGCGCAGGCCGGGCAAACGCAGACAATACCCAGTCGCGATGGTTTGAGTGTTTGCAGCGATTGCCATGACGGCAGGGTCTGGGGCGCCAGTTTGACGAAGACTTCGCAGTGCGGACAGGTTCGCGTCAAAGCTGGCTCAATCACGCGCTGCAGACTGTGGTGTTCGCGAAGTTGCATCTTGGTGCGGTGCTTAGGCGGACAAGCGTTTGTAGCGGATACGCTGTGGATTGACCGCGTTGTCACCCAACCGACGCCGCCGATCTTCCAGATAGTCGTCAAAGTTGCCGGAGAAAAATTCGACACTACTGTCGCCCTCGAACGCCAAAATATGCGTAGCAATACGATCGAGGAACCAGCGATCGTGCGAAATCACGATTGCAGAGCCGGGGAACTCGAGTAGTGCCGACTCAAGTGCCCGCAGCGTCTCGATATCCAGATCGTTGGTCGGCTCGTCGAGCAGTAACAGGTTGCCGCCCGCACGTAATACCTTGGCCAGATGCACACGGTTGCGTTCACCGCCGGATAGCAGGCCAATTTTTTTCTGCTGATCCTGACCCTTGAAGTTGAACCGGCCGACATAGGCACGCGAGGGAATTTCATAGTTGCCGATGACAATGTTGTCCTGACCGTCTGAGATTTCCTCCCAGACCGTCTTACTGTCGTCCAACGCATCACGTGATTGATCAACGAAAGCGGGTACGACCGTGTCGCCAAGACGAATGCTGCCAGCATCCGGGGACTCTTGACCGGAAATCATCTTGAACAGTGTCGACTTGCCGGCACCGTTCGGACCAACGACGCCGATAATGCCGCCGGGTGGCAACTGAAAACTCAATGAGTCGATCAACAGTCGCTCGCCGAAGCCCTTCTGCAGCGCGTCTGCTTCAATGACGACATCACCAAGACGTGGGCCCGGCGGGATGTAGATCTCGTTGGTTTCATTGCGTTTTTGGTATTCCTGCGACGACATTTCTTCGAAGCGCTTCAGGCGCGCCTTAGCCTTTGCCTGGCGTCCCTTGGGATTACTGCGTACCCATTCAAGCTCCTGTTGCATCGCTTTCTGTCGTGCTGCCTCGGTGCGCTCCTCCATCTCCAGGCGGGCCTGTTTTTGCTCCAGCCATGAGCTGTAGTTGCCCTCCCAGGGAATACCGTGTCCGCGATCCAGCTCCAGAATCCAGCCCGCCACGTTGTCGAGGAAGTAGCGATCGTGGGTGACAGCAATGACCGTGCCGGGATATTCCTCCAGGAATCGCTCAAGCCACAGCACAGACTCGGCATCGAGGTGGTTTGTCGGCTCATCCAGCAACAACATGTCGGGCTTGGACAGCAATAATCGGCACAAGGCGACACGCCGACGTTCGCCGCCCGATAGCTTGCTGACGTCCGCGTCCCATGGTGGCAGGCGCAGTGCATCGGCTGCGATATCCAGGGTGCGCTCCAACTCCCAGCCGTCGGCCGCATCAATCGCATCTTGCAATTTGCCCTGTTCGGCGAGCAGTGCGTTCATCTCGTCATCACTCATCGGTTCGGCAAATTGCATGCTGATTTCGTTGAAACGGTCCAATAGCGCTTTGGTTTCGCCGACGCCTTCTTCAACGTTGCCACGCACATCTTTGGACTCGTCGAGCTGTGGCTCCTGCGGCAAATAACCCACCTTGATGCCCGCTTGTGGTCTGGCCTCACCATCGAACTGCGTATCCTCGCCGGCCATGATGCGTAACAGTGACGATTTACCCGCACCGTTCAGGCCCAGCACGCCGATTTTTGCGCCCGGGAAAAAAGACAGTGAGATATCTCGCAGGATCTGGCGCTTTGGCGGCACGATCTTGGAGACGCGATTCATCGTGTAAATGTACTGGGCCATCGAGGGTTCCGGCTGTTGTGGACGTGACGGCAGATGCGCGCCATTCGTCGGATTATCGACAACGCATCGAGGCTGGGCAAGCACGGCTGCGTGGTCTGTGCCGCTCAGGTAAACTTCAGACTTTGAGATTCAGCCTGCCAACGGGAATGTGCGATGTTCACAGATGACTATTCAATCGACGGATTTGACAACGAGCTGGCCGCAGCGCTGCAAGCCGAGGCCGTGCGTCAGGAGCAGCATATCGAGCTGATCGCATCGGAGAACTACGCAAGCCCGCGGGTATTGCAAGCACAGGGTTCTGTGTTGACCAACAAATACGCCGAAGGCTATCCGTCGAAGCGCTATTATGGCGGCTGTGAGCATGTCGATGTTGCCGAGAATCTGGCCATTCAGCGTGCCTGTGAGCTGTTCGGCGCCGATTACGCGAACGTGCAGCCGCACTCCGGTTCACAGGCTAACGCAGCCGTTTATCTTGCGTTGCTGGAGGCCGGCGACACGATACTCGGTATGAGCCTGACGCACGGTGGGCACCTGACCCATGGCGCCAAGGTCAACTTCTCCGGCAAACTGTTCAATGCGGTCCAGTACGGTGTCGACGATCAAGGCTTGATCGACTATGACGAAGTCGAGCGACTGGCACACGAGCACAAACCGAAACTCATTATTGGCGGCTTCTCAGCCTATTCGCGAATCGTCGATTGGGAGCGCATGGCAGCGATTGCCAAAGACGTCGGCGCATGGTTCCACGTTGATATGGCACACATCGCGGGGTTGGTTGCAGCGGGTGTCTATCCATCACCAGTGCCACATGCCGATGTAGTGACGACTACGACCCATAAAACATTGCGCGGTCCGCGCGGTGGCATGATTCTGGCTCGCGCTAACGACAAGATCACCAAAAAGTTCAATTCGCTGGTGTTCCCGGGCACGCAGGGCGGGCCGCTGATGCATGTGATTGCAGCGAAGGCGGTTGCCTACCTTGAAGCGCTGCAGCCTGAGTTTCGTGCCTACCAGGAACAGGTGGTTGCCAACGCGCGCACGATGACTGATGTGCTGCAGCAACGCGGCTACAAGATCGTCTCTGGTGGTACTGACAATCACTTGTTCCTCGTCGACCTGATCGACAAGGACATCACCGGCAAGGATGCGGATGCTGCGCTACATGCGGCGAACATCACCGTCAACATGAACACCGTTCCCGGCGATCCGCGCTCCCCGTTTGTCACCAGTGGTCTGCGTATCGGCACGCCGGCGATTACCACGCGCGGGTTCCGACAACCGGAAAGCGCCCAGTTGGCTGGCTGGATCGCTGACATCCTCGATGATATTGCAGACGAGGTACGCCAAAGTCGTATTCGGGCCGAGGTTATCGCGTTGTGCGAGCGCTTCCCGGTCTATGGGTCGAGTACGAGCGCGGCAGCACGTAGCGCCGGTACCTGATGGCGCATGCACTGCCCGTTCTGCGGACACCCTGAGACGAAGGTTAACGACTCGCGGCTGGCGGCTGAGGGCCGGCAGATCCGCAGGCGAAGACAATGCCTGCAGTGCCGCGAGCGCTTCACGACATTTGAAACCGCCGAACTGGTGATGCCGCGCATCATCAAACGTGATGACGTGCGTCAGCCTTTTGATGAGGACAAGTTGCGAGCCAGTATGACCCGGGCCCTCGAGAAACGACCGGTGGCTGCGGACAAGCTGGAAGCGGCTGTCGCCGATATCACGCACGAGTTACAAAAAATGGGCGAACGGGAGGTGTCATCCCAGCTGCTGGGCGAGTTGGTGATGACCAAACTGCGTCAGCTTGATGATGTAGCTTATGTGCGTTTTGCGTCGGTCTATCGCAGCTTCCAGGATGTGACGGAATTCCAGGACGAAATCCGGCGTCTTGAAGCGATGTCGCGCGCCGACGATCGTGAACAAATGTCCTTGTTGCCCGACACGCCCACCGACAAGGACTCCGGTCAATGACACGGTTTTCAGCGTTTGACCATCAGTGCATGGCCGAAGCCCTGCACCTGGCCGAGCGTGGCCGAACCAGCACCACGCCCAATCCGGCGGTTGGCTGTGTCATCGCTGCGGGTGCTGCGGTTGTAGGCAGGGGCTGGCATCAACGTGCCGGCGAGGCGCATGCTGAAGTCAATGCACTGCAGGATGCGGGTGAAGCGGCTCGTGGGGCGACCGCCTACGTTACGTTGGAGCCGTGCTGCGTGCACGGTCGCACGCCACCGTGTGCCACGGCGCTGAGTCAGGCGGGTATTCGCCGTGTCGTTTACGCAATGGCGGATCCCAACCCGGCGGTCAACGGGATGGGTGCGGATGCCTTGCGGGCCGAAGGGGTGCAAGTCGATAGTGGGCTGATGGAGAATGCGGCTGCGGCATTGAATCCGGGCTATGCGATGCGCATGCGCGAAGGGCGTCCGCGGGTAACGCTGAAACTGGGTCAGAGTCTGGATGGCGCCAGTGCGATGCGAAGTGGTGAGAGCCAGTGGATCACGGGGCCGGCGGCTCGCGATGATGTGCAGACATTGCGTGCACGAGCCTGTGCCGTTCTTACTGGCATCGGTACGGTGGTTGCTGACGATCCGTCGTTGCGGGTGCGTGCGACCAGGTTCGGTGAGTCACCACGTCAACCATTGCGCGTCGTACTCGACAGCACGCTGCAATTGTCGCCACAGGCCAACATTCTGGGAGAGCCGGGCTCGGTGTTGGTTGTGGGTGCGCAGCCGGAGATTGACGCACGGTCTTTGATCGACGCCGGGGCGGATTATTGGCGCGCACCGCGGGTGGCCAGCGAGTCGGACTATGCTGGTCTGGATTTACAGGCGCTACTGCAGGAACTGGCGGTCCGTGGCATTAATGAGGTGCTGGTTGAGGCGGGTGCCCGGCTTGCAGGCAGTCTGCTACAGGCGGGTTTGGTCGATCGGTTGGTCCTCTATATCGCACCGAAAATACTCGGCAGTGAGACACGCGGTCTGTTTACAACGCCAAATTGGCTTAAACTTGCGGACGGCAGGGCGTTGACGATCACCGACCTGCGCCAGGTTGGCGCTGATATCCGCATCACGGCAACGCTTTAAACGAGATCTTCGGAAAATCACAGCATGTTCACCGGAATTATCCAGACAACAGGCACGATCGATGCGCTGGAGCCGCGTCACGGTGATGTGCGTCTGCGCATCGATTGCCCGGCGCTGAATCCCAAGCGGTTTGCCGAGGGTGAGAGTATCTGTGTGTCCGGAGTCTGTTTGACCGCACTGGATCTGACCGAGCGCGGTTTTAGCGCCGATGTTTCTCGCGAGACCCTGGATGTGACGACATTGGCGCATTGGCAGATGGGTACGCGTGTCAATCTAGAGCCTTCACTGGCGCTGGGCGAGCGCCTCGGTGGACATCTGGTGACCGGCCATACCGATGGTGTTGGCACGCTGGTCGAACGACACACCGACGCGCGATCGATTCGCATGCGTTTTGCTGCGCCGCGCGCATTGGCACGCTATATCGCCCGCAAGGGTTCGGTTTGCGTAGACGGCATCAGTCTGACGGTCAACGCCGTCGATGGCGAGCATTTTGAGGTCAACATCATTCCGCATACGGCCGAAGTGACAACGCTCGGTGAACGCCAACCAAATGATGGCGTTAATCTTGAAATCGATTTGCTGGCGCGCTACGCCGAGCGCCTGGCGGCACCAGAACTTTCCGGAGAAAACGAATGAAACCGACATTGGTGAATACCAGCGGTGCACCGACATTTGCGCCGATCGAGGCGATTCTCGATGAGCTCAGGGCAGGTCGCATGGTCATCATGGTCGACGATGAGGATCGCGAGAATGAGGGCGATCTGATCATGTTGGCCAGTCAGGTCACCCCTGAGTCGATCAATTATATGGCGCGTTATGGTCGCGGTTTGATTTGTCTGACGCTAACCCGAGATCGCTGCGAGCGATTACGTCTGCCGTTGATGGTCAGTGGTACGGATGCTGCCCACAGCACGAACTTCACTGTGTCGATTGAAGCGGCTGAGGGCATCACAACCGGCATCTCCGCGCACGACCGGGCGCGCACAGTACAGGTGGCGGTGGCGGAGTCGGCACAAGCGCGTGATCTGGTGCAGCCGGGCCATATTTTTCCGGTGATGGCCCAACCCGGTGGTGTCCTGACCCGCGCCGGTCATACCGAAGCGGGTTGTGATTTGTCGCGCCTGGCGGGGGATAGTGAACCGGCGGCGGTGATTGTCGAAATCCTGAATGAGGATGGCACGATGGCACGCCGCCCGGATCTGGAAGCATTCGCGCGTGAGCACAACCTGTTGATTGGCACGATCGCCGATTTGATTCGCTATCGCCTGGAAAAGGAAAACGCGGTGGAGTGCATCGAGACGCGCGTGGTCGATACGGCCGCGGGGGTATTTGACATGCATGTCTACGAAGACAATGTGAATCGCAATGTGCACCTGGCGTTGGTACACGGCGATATCAGTGCTGCCGATGCGCCGCTCGTACGTGTCCATGTTGCCGATACACTCGGTGATGTCGTGGGTATTGAGGATCGACGTCTGGGTTGGCCGTTGGCCGATGCGATGCAGCGAATTGTCGAGGCAGGCGCCGGGGTTGTGGTGTTGTTGCGCTACCCGGAGGGTCCGCGTGATTTGATGCAGTCGATTTCGCGGCTCGATCGCGAGCATGATCCACAGCCAGAGCCCAACGCGCCGGTGACCGACAATGTGTTACGTCGTTATGGTGTTGGCGCGCAGATATTGCGCGATTTGGGTATCGGCCGTATGCGCGTGTTGTCAGCACCGGTACAAATGCACGGTATCTCGGGCTTCGGTCTCGAGGTCGTTGAATACATTGATAATGGATAGGCCAAGTTCATGAACACGATTACCGGCGATCTGGTCGCCCACGGCGCGCGCTTTGCCATCGTTGCATCGCGATTCAATGATTTTATCGTCGAGCGGTTGGTCGATGGTGCCCACGACACATTGGTGCGTCATGGTACCGATACGGCCGCCATCGATCTCATCTGGGTCCCTGGTGCCTGGGAGCTGGGTTTGGCGTGTGACAAGGCGGCTGCCAGTGGACGATTTGATGCAGTGATTGCACTGGGTGCCGTCATCCGTGGTGCAACTGCGCACTTTGACTACGTTTCCGGTGGTGCGGCGGGTAGTTTGGCCCGCTGTGGCGAAAAACACGGTTTACCGGTGATCTTCGGAGTATTAACGGTCGACACGATTGAACAGGCCATCGAGCGTGCGGGTAGCAAAGCGGGCAACAAGGGTGGTGAAGCGGCATTGACCGCAATCGAGATGGTCAATCTGCTCAAGAAACTCACATGAGTAGCCACGCGGCGCGTACGCACACTCGCGCGCTGTTAATGCAGGCGCACTACCAACACCAGCTGACCGACACGCCGCTGCTAGATTTGTTACAACAATTTGAGCAGCGTGATGAACATGCTCGTGTGGATGCTGAGTATTTCGAGGCGCTGCTGCGTGTGTCTATTGCCCAGGCTGAGGTGCTCGATGAAGAAATCGTCACGTTGGCGCAGCGTGGCAAGGAGCAACTCGGGCCTGTTGAGATCGCGATACTCAGGGTTGCCCTGACCGAGCTGCGAGAACGCATTGACATCCCGTTTCGCGTTGTTATTAACGAGGCGGTGGCCGTAGCGCGACGCTTTGCCGCGGAGGATGCGCACAAATTTGTCAACGCGGTGCTGGATCGTGCCGCTCGCCAGCACCGGGCCGCGGAGCAACAGGCGCAAGCCTGACGTACGTCTTGCCGTTGGGTGAGTTTGGTCTGATTGAGCGATTTTTTTCGCGCGCTGGCGGTGACGCCGAACTGGGCGTCGGTGATGATGCCGCGATTATCGCCACCACCTCGCGCACCGCTGTTGCTGTCGATACGTTGGTCTCTGGTGTGCATTTCCCGCAGGACACACCGGCTGCTGCGATCGGTCATCGCGCATTGGCGGTCAATCTGAGTGACTTGGCCGCCATCGGCGCTTCGCCGCGCTGGTTTACACTGGCACTGACACTGCCGACACTCGATGAAGCGTGGCTTGGTGCGTTCGCCGAGGCGATGCTCAAACTGGCGCAACAGTTCGGTGTTTCTCTGGTCGGGGGAGACACCACGCGCGGACCGCTGAGCGTGACGGTACAGGTCATCGGCGAGGCGCCAGAGGTGGCGTTGTTAAGAGCCGGCGCGCGCGCTGGTGACAGTGTCTATGTCGGCGGGTATCTGGGCGATGCAGCGGGAGGATTGTATTGTCTTTTGCATGATCAACCAGAGGGTGCTCAGCGATTAATTGACGCTTTTCATTATCCTCAGCCACAGTTGGCATTGTCGCAGCGTCTGCTGGGCGTGGCATCGGCGACAATTGACGTTTCCGACGGATTGCTTGCCGATGTTGGCCATATCGCGCGAGCCAGTCGATGCGATGTCGACATTCAGCGTGATCTTTTGCCCTGCAGTAGTACGCTAAGACGTCTGTTTGCCCCTTCGCAGGTGAGCGCATTCGCGCTAAGCGGCGGCGATGATTACGTGTTGTGCTTCACCGCAGCCAACCCGGATTTGGCCGAAGAGCTGGATGGGATCACACGCGTTGGGCAGTGTGTTGCGGGTACCGGTGCGGTGCGCGTAGATGGGATGACAGTAGATAACGGTGGCTATGAGCACTTCAACTCACGATAAACGGACGCCGGTACCCTGGCGCGAGGTGGTGCGAGACCCGGTGCATTTTGCTGCGTTTGGTTTTGGCGCTGGTTTGGCGCCGGTCGCACCGGGTACCTGGGGTAGTCTTTGGGGTACCTTGCTCGCCGCGGTCACATTGCCATTGGGCTGGCAAATCGAGTGGACGATTGCGTTGTGCCTGTTTGTCAGCGGTATCTGGATTTGTGGCACCAGCGCCCGCAAGCTGGGCGTTCACGATCATGGCGGTATCGTCTGGGATGAAATCGCAGGTGCCTACCTGATCATGTTGCCGTTACCGCGGACGATGGCC
>JBCCZN010000060.1:0-14420 GCA_039187375.1 Pseudomonadota bacterium | reverse complement strand
GTGTATCCGGCGATTGCCAGTCAGTTTAACGATCCCGGTTTGTCATGGATGTTCGCGCAACTCTGTGCACGCATGGCACAGAAGCTTTCGTTAGATGAGTCACGTTGGACACCGGCTGTTAGGACTGACGAACAATCGCGCGAGCCTCGCTCAACTGCACTGATTCCGGGTGCACGCATTCGTTATCTGGCAGAAATTGCTGAGCAAGGTCGTGCGGACAACGCCTCGGTCGAGTCTCAGGCGCAAGCCGCAGCACAGGCGCAACAATTGTATGCCGCACTGCAGGCGCTCGACGATCCACATCTGCCTTCACCGCGCGCCCGCTTTGATGCGGAGCATCTGACCGATACATCGATTGATAATAGTCTGCGTGTGTTACGCCAACGCTATCAGGAAGCGGTTGGTGCCTTGAGTGGAGAGGCGCTGACCTTGCTCGACGCATGGCCTTCCAGGCGCGCTGGTGTTGAGCAAGACACCTACGAATACCAGGTACGTGGCAAGACTATCACTGGCGACAACTATCGCACGACACTCAGTCAACAACGCGTTCCGAAGATCGCGCCACCGAAGACACAACATTGGGACGAGCAGCTCAGGTTCCTGATGAAGGAAAATTTGCCGTGTGGTTATCCGTACACGGCCGGTGTCTATCCGTATCGTCGTCAGGGCGAAGACCCCATTCGGATGTTTGCAGGCGAGGGGACACCAGAGCGCACCAATCGACGGTTTCATTTTCTTGCCGCGGGTCAATCCGCCGCACGGCTCTCAACGGCTTTCGACTCGGTCACGTTGTATGGCGAAGATCCGCACGAGCGACCGGATATTTTTGGCAAGGTTGGTAACTCGGGTGTATCCATTGCCACCGTCGATGACATGAAGAAACTGTATTCCGGTTTCGATTTGTGCGCCCCGACAACGTCTGTGTCGATGACCATCAACGGTCCGGCGCCAATTATCCTTGCGTTCTTCATGAATACCGCCATCGATCAGCAGGTTGAGAAGCATCTGGATGAAACCTCGGGATGGGATGTGGCGCAAGCGAGGATGGATGCTTGGTTCGACGGTAAGCAGCGCCCGCAGTACGAAGATGAACTGCCTGCTGATCACAATGGGTTGGGGCTGCGTTTGCTGGGCATACCGGGTAGCGAAGTCGTCGATGCCCAAACCTACGAACAAATTCGTGCCCATACGTTAAAGACGGTGCGCGGTACAGTGCAGGCCGACATCCTGAAAGAGGATCAGGCCCAAAACACCTGTATTTTTTCGACTGAATTTGCGATGAAGATGATGGGCGATCTGCAGGCCTGGTTTATCGATCACGAGGTTCGCAATTACTACAGCGTCTCGATCAGTGGCTATCACATCGCCGAGGCCGGTGCGAATCCGATCAGTCAGTTGGCCTTCACCCTGTCCAACGGTTTCACCATTGTTGAATACTATTTAGCGCGCGGCATGTCGATTGATGATTTTGCGCCCAATCTGTCATTCTTTTTCTCCAATGGTATGGATCCGGAATATTCGGTCATTGGACGTGTGGCAAGACGTATCTGGGCGCGGGCGATGCGCGAGCGCTATGGTGCCAGCGCGCGTAGCCAGATGATGAAGTATCACATCCAGACGTCCGGCCGCAGCTTGCATGCTCAGGAAATCAGTTTCAACGACATCCGAACGACGTTACAGGCGCTCTATGCCCTGTTCGACAATTGCAATAGTTTGCACACCAATGCATTTGATGAGGCGATTACCACACCGACGGAGCAATCAGTGCGGCGTGCGGTCGCGATTCAGTTGATCATTAACCGTGAAATGGGCCTGAACTTTTGCGAAAACCCGTGGCAGGGTTCCTACATCATCGACGCATTAACCGATCTGGTTGAAGAGGCGGTGTATCAGGAGTTCGAGCGGCTATCTGAGCGCGGTGGGGTCCTGGGTGCGATGGATACCATGTACCAGCGCGGCAAGATCCAGGAAGAGAGCCTGTATTACGAGAGCCAAAAACATGATGGCAGCCTGCCGATCATTGGCGTGAATACCTTTCTGCCGCCGACAGGTCAGGAGGATGAGGTTGAGGAGCTGGAGCTAATGCGCTCAACCGACGATGAGAAACATCGGCAAATTCGCAATGTGCGGGCGTTCCAGAAGAACGCCAATGCCCAGACCGATTCGCAGTTACGTGCCCTGCAACAGGTGGCGACGGCGCGTGGCAATGTGTTTGATGCGTTAATGCACGCCGTTCAGTACTGCTCACTCGGTCAAATCTCCTCGGCACTGTATGCGGTGGGCGGTGAGTACCGTCGCAATATGTGATGACGCGATGAGTCAGACTATGACCCCTGCCGATTTCGGCATTCCGAACTATCCGGGTACCTATCTGGATTTCCTCGATTTCACGATTCTTGAGGCCAAAGACGGATTTGTGCGTATGCGATTGCCGATGCGCAAGGATCTACAAAATACGCTCGGCATGGCGCATGGCGGTGTGGTGATGTCGATGCTGGATATTGCCGCCGCATTTTCGGCGCACGTCGGTAGTGCGGGTAAGATGGTGTCATTGACCACCACACAAACCACAAGCTTCATTCGAAGCGTTACCGGGCCGACGCTAATCGCCGAAGGGCGTGTAGTGCGTCAGACCGGGCGCACCGCATTTACCCAATCGGTCATTCTGGATCCCAGCTTGTCAGCGTTACCGGATCAGCAAATCGCAGCAACGGCGCAATGTACGTTTATGTTGCGGCGACGCGGCAAACTCGCTGGCTAGTGTGCCAGGTTTAGCCGTGCGCTCAGCGTCAGCGGTAAATCATCACGCGGTTTCGGAATCGGCACCGGTTGCATATCCAATCTGTAATCGACGGGTACGGCCAACTCATAATGCGTGACTACCTCTGCCAAAATGACCTTTGCCAGCATCTGCGCGAAGTGTAATCCGATACATTTATGCGCACCGCCGCTATAGGGCGAGAACGCAAACGGATGTCGCTTGTGCTCGGCGCGTTCATCACTGAAGCGCTCCGGATCAAATCGTTCCGGATCGCTCCAGATCGTGGCATCGTAGTGCGCCGAATCCGGTGACACGGTGATCTGCGTGTTGGCCGGAATCTGGACGCCGGCATAGGTGAAGCTACGTTGTACTCGGCGTGGAATCAGCGGTACCGGGCACCACAGGCGCAGTGCTTCATTGAACAGCCAACCAGCCTGCGGCAGCGCTTCCAAATCAGCGTACTGAAGGGTGTCAGCATCGATCGACTGACGCTCGTCGCGCAGCCGCCGTTGCCACTGCGGGTGTTTAGCGAGTCCAAACAAAGAGGTTGTCAATGAGCTGGTCACGGTGTCGTGTGCCGCCATCAACAGGAAAATCATGTGGTTGATGATGTCTTCATTACTGAAGGCGTTGCCATCATCGTCGGTCGCATGACAGAGCTGCGTAAACATGTCGCCAGAATTACTGTTGCGGCGTGCCGGGATTTGATCGCGGAAATAGTCGCTCAGCAGCGCACGTCCTTTCAGGCCGCGCTGGAACTGTGTGCCCGGAATCGGCAAGCGTATAGGAGCCAAACTCGCAGCGACCGTATCGATGAAAGCCTGATTCAACGCATCCGCCTCATCGCCAAGCTCGATACCCAGAAAAGACACCGCGGCGATATCCAGCGTCAGTTGTTTGATCGCCCGATATCCGTGGAAATTCGGATCGTCGTGCCAGCGGGCGACAGACTCGCGAGTGACCCGTTGCATGTCATCGAGGTAGTGCTCCAACGCCTGGCGGCGGAACGCCGCCTGCATCAACCGCCGGTGGAATCGGTGCTCGTCGAAATCCAGCAACATCAGGCCGCGACGAAACAATCGCCCGATAGACAGATCCCAGCCTTGTGCACTGGAGAAGTTCTTCTCTCGATCCAGCAGCACCATCTTTAGCGCGTCTGCACCCATCAGATATACCGACCACTGGCCAAGACCGCGGACGCGATAGACGGATCCGTATTGAGCCTGCAGGCGCTGGACCATGCCACGTTGATCGCGCAGCAATTCGAACAACACACCAAACCACGGCAGACCGGCTTCACCTGGAATATGTTGTACCGCCCGCGTCGCCGGTCGCGAGGGATCCCCCAAAACCTGTTCTGACATGCAATAAGCCCCTTGCACTGGTCATCGACATGCTACGACATTTGGTCATCCCAATCCACTTGCTTGTTGACAACAAGTATATATCCGGTCAGCATTGTCCAGGTGGCGCCAACGCCATCGTCACGCGAGTGCATTTTGACCGAAAACCCTGTACTGAACCCGGGCGCCAGCAGTAAAACACAGGCAGAACGCACTGCGGCATCTGACAAGGCGATGCTGGATGCGGGGATTTCATTGCTACTTGAGCGCGGTACGGAAGGCACGACACTGGCAGCGATTGGTGAGCGGGCTGGCTACAGTCGCGGTTTGGCCACGTATCGCTACGGATCCAAGTCTGGGTTGTTCCAAGAAATCTCTAATACCGTCCAACGGCGTTGGGCGGATCGACTTAACCAGGCACTGGGCGCGCGCCGTGGTCTCGAGGCATTGGTCACCGCGGCCGATGCCTACTACGAATTTATTGTGCAATCGCCGCGCGATATCCGCGTATTGCATATTCTGTATTTCGCAGGCGTTGCGCCCGGCGGGGATGTGAGGAAGCAGGCAAAGACGAGTTTTCAGGCACAGATTGATGATGCGCAGCGCTGGATCGAGCAGGGCATTGAAGATGGCGACATCCGCGATGACCTGGCGCCCAATACGGTGGCGACTCAATACGTCGCCCATCTCGCTGGAATTACCTATATCTGGCTCCTGAATGCCCCTGCTGTTGATCTGGCCGCCATGCATCAGGAATTTATCAAGACTATTCGTGGGCGCCTGTGGCGACGCGAATCCCAATTGACCACATGAGTTGAGGTTAACCCCATGACAGACGCCTATATTTTTGATCACGTTCGCACGCCGCGAGGCCGCGGCAAGGCTAGTGGTTCACTCCACCCGGTGACGCCGGTTCAGATCACCGCGCAGATGCTCAAGGCGTTGCGCGATCGTAATGAACTGGATACCTCCTACCTCGATGATGTCGTGTTGGGATGTGTCTCACCGGTGGGTGAGCAGGGCGCCAACATTGCTCGCGTGGGTGTGTTGACCGCCGATTACGCGCAAAACGTGCCGGGCAAACAGCTCAATCGTTTTTGCGCTTCCGGTCTGGAGGCCGTCAACACCGCCGCGTCACAGGTGATGTCCGGTCAATCTGATCTGGCGATTGGCGGCGGCGTTGAGTGCATGTCGCGCGTGCCAATGGGATCGGATTCCGGCGCAATGGCGGCGGATCCGCGAATTGCTTATGACACCTACTTTGCGCCACAGGGAATCAGTGCCGATCTGATTGCGACCAAGTGGGGTTTTTCCCGCGAGGACTGCGACCAATATGCCGTTGAAAGTCAGAGGCGCGCGGCCAACGCATGGGAGAACGGCTACTTTAAAAACTCAGTGGTCCCGGTTGTCGATCAATTGGGTATGACGATCCTGGATCATGACGAGCACATGCGCCCTGGCACTAGTGTTGATGATCTGGCCAATCTGAATCCGGCGTTTGTCATTCCAGGCCAACAAGCAGGATTCGACGCTGTGGCCCTGCAACGTTACCCGGAAGTGGAGGCCATCAATCACGTCCACACTGGTGGCAATTCCAGCGGCATTGTCGATGGCGCTGCGGGTGTGTTGATCGGTAGCAAGGAAATGGGTGATGCACTGGGTCTGACGCCGCGCGCACGGATCAAGGGCTTTGCCTCGATCGGCAGTGAGCCGACCATCATGCTGACCGGCCCGACTCCGTCGGCTGAGAAGGTGTTGAAGCGTTGCGGCATGAAGGCCAGCGATATCGATCTGTTCGAATTGAACGAGGCGTTTGCGTCGGTTGTGTTGTTGTTCATGCACAACCTGGATATCGACCACGACAAGATTAACGTCAACGGCGGTGCCATTGCGATGGGTCACCCGCTGGGTGCGACCGGTGCGATGATCCTGGGCACGGTACTCGATGAGCTCGAGCGCCGCGATGAGGGCACGGCTTTGATCAACCTTTGCGTCGGTGGCGGCATGGGTACGGCAACTATTATTGAGCGCGTCTAGGCGCGGGCGGGAAAAACGATGAATACTATTGATTACTCCGTAGATGCAGACGGCATCGCGCTACTGACAATCGACGTTAAAGATCGTTCTATGAACGTGTTGACGCCAGAGTTCATTACTGATCTGGGCGAGGCCGTCGAACGCGTCGCGACCGACGGAGCGGTGAAGGGTGCGGTGTTAACCTCTGGCAAGGATTCGTTTGTTGCCGGTGCTGACCTGATGGACATGGTCAACGCATTTGACGATGGCAGACCAGTTGAAGAGAAGTATGCTGGCGCGCGCAATTTTCAGCAGTTACTACGCCGCATGGAAACCTGCGGTAAGCCGTTTGCAGCGGCGATCAATGGCACGGCATTAGGCGGCGGCCTTGAGATTTGTCTGGCGTGTCATTATCGCGTGGCCGCGGATAACCCCAAGTCCAAACTAGGCCTGCCCGAGGTGATGGTGGGATTGCTCCCCGGTGGCGGCGGAACGCAACGTTTGCCTCGCTTGATTGGTCAGCAAGATGCACTGCAGTTGATGACCCAAGGTAAGCACGTGTCGCCGGCAAAAGCGCTCGAGCACGGGTTCATCGATGCGGTGGTCGCGGCCGAGGACTGCGTTGCAGCGGCCAAGCGCTGGATCAACGACGGTGGTGAAGCTGAGCAGCCCTGGGATAAGAAAGGCTTCAAGGTGCCAGGCGGTGCCGGTTTGATGAACCCGAAGTCGATACAGACTCTGATGGTGGGTTCCGCATTGATCGCGCGCGAGACCAATCACAATTATCCTGCGCCGATTGCCATTTTGTCCTGTGTTTATGAAGGTTGCGTACTGCCGATTGACCAGGGTCTGGACATTGAGTCCAAGTACTTTGTTTCACTGTTGCATGATCCGGTGTCCCGCAACATGATTCGCACGCTGTTCATCAACAAAGGCGCCGCAGATAAAGGTGTGCGACGTCCGAAAGGCGTTGAACCGACGCAGGTTAAGAAACTCGGTATTCTCGGCGCGGGCATGATGGGCGCCGGTATCGCGTATGTGTCGGCATTGGCGAAGATGCAGGTGGTGCTGCTCGATCGTGATCGTGATGCCGCGGAGCGCGGCAAGGACTATTCGCGTGAGTTGATGCAGAAAAAAATCAATCGTGGCCGCTCGACCGTCGAGAAGGCCGAAGCACTGCTGGAGCGGATCGAAACCACCGATGATTACGCCGCATTGGAAGGCTGTGACCTGGTGATTGAAGCGGTGTTTGAGGACATGGGCATCAAGGCAAACGTGACCGCAAAGACGGAAGCGGTGATTCCCGAAGCATCTATTTTTGCTTCCAATACGTCCACGTTGCCCATCACTGGCTTGGCCAAGGCGTCCCAGCGACCCGAGCAGTTTATCGGCATTCACTTCTTTTCGCCGGTCGATAAAATGCCGCTGGTCGAGGTCATCCTGGGTGAGCAAACGGGTGATCGTGCGATTGCCGTGGCACTGGATTACATTCGCCAAATTCGCAAGACGCCGATTGTCGTCAACGATAGTCGTGGCTTTTACACGTCGCGTGTTTTTGGAACCTACACCAATGAAGGCATGACCTTGTTGTCGGAAGGCGTCACGCCTGCGCTGATCGAAAATGCGGCCAAGCACGCCGGCATGGCAGTCGGGCCGTTGGCGGTGATGGATGAGGTCACGCTGGAGTTGGGCTATCACGTCCAGAAGGCGACAGCAGAAGCCCTCGGGGACGACTACAAACCCACAACGGCGGCACCGGTTATTCAGCACTTTGTTGAGGAGTTGGATCGACGCGGTAAGCGTTTTGGCAAGGGTTTCTATGACTACCCAGAGGGTGGGCAGAAACACCTGTGGTCAGGATTGGCTGAAGTCTATCCCGCGCTGGAAACGCAACCGAGCGTAGAAGAGGTCAAAAAGCGACTGCTGTACGTGCAGGCGCTGGATACGGTGCGGTGTCTGGATGAACAGGTCATCACCCACGCTGCGGATGGCGACATTGGCTCAATCCTCGGTTGGGGTTTCCCGGCATGGACCGGTGGCACGCTGTCGCTGATCGAAACGGTTGGCTTACCGACCTTCGTGTCGGAATGCGATCGGATGGCGAAGGCCTATGGTGAGCGATTCACGGTGCCGGACAGCCTGCGAAAACTGGCAGCATCGGGCCAGGGTTTCTATAGCCGTGAGGCGCAAAATACACGCGACGCAGCGTAACTGATAACTGCGAGGGGGCGTACATGAGTAGTGAAAACGCGGCGATCGTCTCGATAGACGGCGCGGTTGCAACGGTGACGATGAACCGTGCGGATGCGATGAACGCATTCAACCAGGATCAACGATTGGCCTTGACCGAGGCCTTACGCCAGGTCGGTGCCGATAAATCGGTTCGGGCGGTGGTACTCACGGGTGCCGGACGCGCCTTTAGCGCAGGTGCTGATTTGAATGCGGGATTCCCGCAGGATGTCACCGTTGAACAACAGTTACAGCGCGAATACAGACCCTCGTTTAACGAAATTATCCAAATGCCAAAGCCGGTGATCGCTGCGATCAACGGCGCCGCCGCGGGTATCGGTTTGTCCTTCGCATTGATCTGCGATCTGGCGGTGATGGCTAATAGCGCGTTTTTTCTGGCACCCTTTTCGACGATTTCTTTGGTGCCAGATGGTGGCGCCAACTGGCTGCTGCAAAAGCAGTTGGGCTACAAGCGTGCGTTTCAGTTGTGTGTCGAAGCGGAACGTCTGGATTCGGCGCGCGCGTTGGAGTGGGGTCTGGTCAATCGTGTTGTCGAAAGCGATGCGGTATTGAGTAACGCAACGCAGTGGGCGACTGAGTTGGCCGCGCGCGCACCATTGTCGGTGGTTGCGACCAAACGTGCCATGCGGCATGCAGAGAGTGCCGACTGGGCCTCCACCTTTGACATGGAAGCTGCGATGCAGAGTGAGTTGGTCGGCAGCGATGATAATGTTGAAGGCGTGAAGGCATTTTTTGAAAAACGGCCTGCCCGGTTCAGCGGTCAATAAGGAGTAGATCTATGCAACGCAAGTGTTTTAACGAAGAGCACGAGATGTTTCGTGATGCCGTAAGAGCATTCATGATCAATGAGGTTGCGCCGCACGCTGAGCGCTGGCGCGACGAGGGAATCTGTGACCGTGACATTTTCCGTAAGGCTGGCGAGCAGGGTTTGCTGTTGATGTGGGCCGACGAGCAATACGGCGGCGCGGGTGTCAGCGATTTTCGTTACGAGCAGATCATCATTGAAGAGCTAACCAAGTACGGTGACCCTGGCCTGTTCATCACACTGCACTCACGTCTGGTTGCGCCTTATCTCGGCGAGTTGGGAACCGAAGAACAAAAGGCGCGCTGGCTGCCCAAGTGTGTTTCCGGCGAGAGTATTTTGGCGATCGCGATGACCGAGCCCGGTGCAGGCAGTGACGTTGCGGGGATGAAAACCCGTGCGGTCGACAAGGGTGACCACTGGGTTTTGAATGGATCCAAAACCTACATCTCCAACGGCATCAACGCGGATCTCGTGCTGGTTGCGGCACGCACGGTACCGGAGTCTTCTCACGGCATTGGTTTGTTTGTCGTAGAGCGTGGCATGGAAGGATTTGAGCGCGGACGCAATCTCAAAAAAATGGGCCTGTCGGCGCAGGATACGGCAGAGCTGTTCTTCAATGATGTCAAAGTGCCTAAAGAGAATGTACTCGGTGATCCGACTCGTGGCTTCTATTATCTGATGCAGTTTTTGGCCGAGGAACGATTGCTTGGTGCAGCCGGCTATTTGGCCGCATGTCAACACGCGTTCGATATCACGATGGACTTTATTCGCGAACGCAAGGCGTTCGGTCAGACCATTGCGGATTTCCAGAACACTCGCTTCAAGATGGCCGATATGCGTACAGAAATCGATATGGCGCAGGTGTATCTCGACCGGTGTGTCGAAGAGCACAACGAGGGCAACCTGAGTGCGGACATGGCAGCGCGTATCAAATTGTATGGCAGTGAGCTTGAGGGACGTGTCATGGATAACTGCGTGCAACTGCACGGTGGTGCCGGATACATGGACGAGTACAAAATTTCCCGTATGTATACCGATGCGCGGATCTCGCGTATTTATGCGGGCAGCTCCGAGATCATGCGCGAGATTATTGCCCGTTCAATCGGTCTGGACCCGCGTCAGAAAAAACCCAAAGCGGTGCCTAAGCAGGACCAGAACGCGGCTTGATCACCAGGCTCCAAACAGGACCATTGGCCGGTGCGGTGCGTTGTTGCACCGTATCGCCTCGCTCCTTGGCAGATTGACACCAACGTACCACGGCAGCGTGCTCGTGCGCCCCTTCGCTGTGGCCACGATAGCTCATGACGCTTAGGGCACCGCCCGGTGCGAGCAGCGCCCTGGCCGCATTGAGAGCCTGTATCGTTGTATCCACCGTTGTCGTGATGCGTTTGTCAGTACCCGGCAGATAGCCCAGATTAAACATCACCGCCATTGGCGCGTGTAGTCCATGTTCATCAGCTATCGCCATCATATTGGCATGGGAGTCCTGCACCAGAATACTCTGCCCGCTGCAGCCAGCCTGCTCCAGCGCACCGCGAGTAGCACGGATGGCTTCGGGTTGGATATCGATACCGAGTACGCGTCCCGTCGGGCCGACCTGCTGAGCAACAAAGCAGGTATCGTATCCGTTGCCGCAGGTGGCATCGATTGCATGATCGCCGGGTGTGAGGATCTTGGCCAAGGCGGCATGTGCCTGTTGAGTCAATCTCATTACCGATTATCGAGTCCAAACTGCGGCGGCAATCTATCGCCGTCCAGCAGATGATTGGTCAGCGCCAGCGCCAATCCTGGCGCTGTAAGCGCGCCCCGTGATCCCAGTCCATTGAACAGGTAGAGGTTGTCGTGTGCCGGTGCCTGCGCCAGCACCGGTCGGCGTCCGGCGACAATCGGGCGGGTGCCGGCGCGCTGATCGCAGATGTCGGGATCAAAACCGAACAGTTTCGAGAACGATTGACGCAGTACTTCGCGTGCTGCTGTGCTGGGTGTCGATGTCGGTGATTCCCAATTGTAGGTTGCGCCGAATAATGCGCGCCTGGCATCGATTGGTGTCAGCCAATAGCCCTCCGCGTGGATGCGTTGCACCAGTGTTTTTGGTGTGCGCAGTTCGATGACCTCGCCATTGGCACAGCGCCAGTGCAGAGCATCAAACCATGGGTTGGTTTGATCGGCGGCGCCTCTGCAAAAAACAAGTTGGCGTGCTCGTAATTGCAACGAGTCGATCGTGATGCCACCGTTTTCAACATCGATGTCCGCATCTATCAGTGACGATTCAATCAGCGCGTTGTCTTGATGTAATTGAGCCGTGACGTGTTGCAAGTATCGCGCAACATTCAGCCGGTAGCATGGTGCAAGCGTCAGCCACTGGCCTGCTGCGAGCGGTTGTGGCCAGATGTCATTGGCGTCGCCGGTAGGCCGGGCGAACGGTAACCCCAGTTTGCTGCGTTTATCCCACACACATTGCTCTTTTGATGTCGTGAGCAGCCTTCTCGCATGCTGGCGGTGCAATATTGCGATGTCGTAGGTGCGCTCCTCAGCGCGGTAGTGTTCGATCGCGGCGCTGAGCCATTGTCCGAATCGCGGGACGGGTTTGAGGTTTTTACCGATGACCGGGGTGATCAACCCAGCCGCTGCCTGTGACGCCCCTGCGTTGCCGTCAGAGATGACGGCAATATCACGACGCCGATGGCGCAGCATCAACGCCAGAGTTGCACCGGCTAACCCCAGGCCGACAATGATCGTCTCGACCTGCCGCATCAATTGATGTCGTCGCGATGCGGTCGGCGTCGAAGTCGTTTGCGCGCCGCGTTATCGCGTTTTGCTGCCAGTCTTTTGCGTTTGGATGCCGCACTGGGCTTAGTCGGTTTACGCAGGCGCGGCGGCGTCGCTACGCGCTTTAGTAAGTCAGCCAGTCTTTCAATCGCTGCTTGTTTATTGCGGTGTTGAGAGCGTGATGCCTGCGCTTTGATGACCACCACTCCGTCATCCCGAATTCTATGATCCTCAAGTTGTAACAGTCGATGTTTGATCGCATCACTGAGTGACGAAGACGAAATACAGAATCGCAGCGTGACGGCCGAGGCCGTTTTATTCACATGTTGACCGCCAGGCCCTTGCGCACGGGATGCACTGAACGTCAGTTCGCGCTCATCGACCTGCAGCGTGCCGTCGATGTCTATGATGGTGGCCACGTCAGCCTACTGTTCGATACCAAGCGACGCCATCGGTCAGCGTCGACTCTATTTGGTGCCGGTGAATCAGATAGTTCAAGTGAGCCTGGGCCTCACCGGTGGCCATAATCAGATTACCCTCGGAGATACGACCCTTGAACAACACCTCAAAGGTATCGACAACCCGGCGTGGCTCGATGCAATGCGTACGCAGTTTAGCCAGTCCTTGATGATGTTCATCGAGCAGTGCTTGTAACCTGTCGGTGACGCCATGGAATGGCTTGCCATGAGAGGGCATCACCAGAGTGTCGGGATGTAACTCCCGTTTCAGTCGCTCGCAGGCGTCCAGCCAATCGCCCAGCGGGTCTGCCTCCGGCTCCGTTGGCCAGACGCTGACGTTTGACGAAATGGTCGGCAGGATCTGGTCACCGGAAATGAACAGTCGCTCCGCCTCGCAATACAGTGAGGCGTGTTCCGGACAGTGACCGCCGGTGATGATGATCCGCCAGTCACGGCCAGCGGCGTGAAGCGTATCGCCATCACGCAGGCGTCGAAAGCTGACCGGCAATGTCGACACCATGGTGCCGAAGCCGCCAAACATAGCCTTGTAGCGCTCGATCGCCGCCTCATCAAACCCAGCCGAGCGATAAAAATCCACGCCTTCTTCCGGCGCCGTTTTTCCGGTATCGGAGACCAACACTCGACACATCAGGTAATCGACTCTCGACATGATTAGCGGCGCATCATAGGTGTCGCAGAGCCAGCCTGCGGAACCGATGTGATCGGGATGCAGATGCGTTGCAATCACCTCGCGCAATACGGTGTTACCAATCAGCGCGCGCCAGTGCGACTGCGTGTCGTCAGTGTTCAGCCCGGTATCGACAATAGACACACTGTTGTCGTCATTACGCAGCATCCAGACGTTGATATGGCCAAGCAGAAAAGGCAGTGGCATACGCAACCAATACACGCCATCGACGATCTCGACACGTTGGCCAAATTCTGGCGCATCAAGACTCAAATAATCTGGTTTATTGGTAGTGTTGACAGGCATAAATTGAATCAGGTTGTCATGGATGAGTTGCGGTGACTTCCTTTCTCGACGCATTATACGCTAGAGGATCAACGTCAAGGGGGACAACGATGCATCCGAGTATTCACGCCGCCAATAAGCCCGAGCATCCGGCGATCATCATGTCGGGTAGTGGGCAGCGCATGAGTTACGCCGAACTAGAGTCGCGGTCCAATCAAATTGCACATGCATTCCGTGGCATCGGACTGCGTGCCGGTGATCATATCGCCTTTCAGCTGGAAAATTGCATCGAGTTCATGACCATCGTGATCGCCGCGCAGCGCGCAGGGCTCGTTTACACCGCGATTAGTACCCACTTGTTGCAGGAAGAGGTCGCTTATATTGTGGCTAACTCGCAGGCAAAATTGCTGATCACGTCGCCGGCATTTGTTGATGTTGCGAAAGCAACCAGCGGCGCTGATGGCGAGCTGCACCGTTGGTTACTGCGCGGTGAGGCCGATGAATTCGAGTCGTTCGAGGCCATTGTCGATGCGCAAACGACGACGCCGATTGACGATGAAGAAATGGGCGCGCAGATGTTGTATTCATCTGGTACGACGGGCTATCCAAAGGGTGTGTTGTCAACCCGTAAAGTCGGTACACCGATCGATCAACCACATCCAATGGCATTGATGTTGGTCAGTGCATTCGGGATTGGCCCCGAGGCGTGCTATTTGTCTCCGGCACCGCTGTATCACGCCGCGCCATTGACGTTTACAACGTTGGTGTTAACGCTCGGGGGTACCGCTGTGATCATGGAAAAATTTGACGCACAGCAGGCGTTGGCCGCGATCGACCAATATCAGGTCACGCACAGTCAATGGGTGCCGATTATGTTTGTCCGGATGCTGAAGTTGCCAAAACAAACGCGTGAGCAGTTTGATTTGTCATCCCATCAGGTGGCGATACACGGCGCGGCACCGTGTCCGGTGGATATCAAGCGCCAGATGATCGATTGGTGGGGCCCTCGAATCGCTGAGTACTATGCCTCCACGGAGGGCGCGGG
>JBCCZN010000059.1:0-14483 GCA_039187375.1 Pseudomonadota bacterium | reverse complement strand
ATCTTGCGGGTCAAACTGCCAGAGCTTCACAAAGATCGTCGCACCGTTATCCGAGCGCGGTACGTGACGCGTTGTCGGAGGATTGCGGACATAGGTACCCTCGGGAAAGTCCCCGTGCTCATCCTGAAAAACGCCACGAATCACGAAGAACTCCTCTCCCCCATCATGCGTGTGCGCCGAAAATGCGCTGCCCGGTGCGTAACGGACGATACTGGTCGCGCGAGCCACCTCACCCCCAATGCGATCCAGCATTCGTCGGTCAACGCCAGGCAGTGGCGAGGGTATCCATGGCAAGTCATCGGAATGAATCACTACTGGTTTGGTGAAGTCCGCATTTAGCTGCATGACAATGTTCTCCGTCGCAGTTTCATACCCTCGGTCTTACCGGCCAGCTAGGCGCGCCGCAAAATCCACAATCGCTGCTCGCTGATCTTTCGGCTTATTGTGCTGCTCATTGTGGTCGCAGCATTAGTGCCATAGACCGAGTCATTTCTGCGTGAAGTTCGCTTCCCGGTTCACTCTTGATGACCAACGGGTGTCGCCATGACTGAATCGTGATGTTCAGAAATTCTGCTATTTCAGGTGCAGAACCGGTGCGCACCTTACCCGCCGCCTGCCCCAGTTCGACAAATTCACGATACAAGTCGATCACCTGTGTTTCATGAATCTTGTAGATTTTTACCAGTTCTTCCGATTGCGCTAATTTCGCTTGAAGAAGCAAAGCAAAAGCTGCGTTTGTCCGGAAAAAACCAGACACAATCGAAATCCAGTCCTCAATGGTCTGTTCCAGTCCTCGTTGCAAGAGTTTTGAGATAGACGTTTTTTCTTTAGTGACCGCAACGACCTCTTCCATAAACGCTCTGCACGCCGCGATCAGGGCGTCTTCTCGGTTGGCAAAGTAGTTATAAAAAGTCGGTACGGACATGCCCGCCCGCTTAGTGACCGCTTCAACAGAAAATTCCCCAGAGAAGCGGACCTCGTCGCGCAGCGCTTGAATGAGCTTGGATCTCGTCCGTTCGGTTTTCATTGCCGAAACGTAGGGTTTTTTGGGCCCAATGTCGATCTGAAGGTGACTCAAGAATATCTCGAATATAAATATTTGTAATATAATTATACGTCACGTATATTTTTTGTGTTGAAAAATTGAGGTGGAGCATAATGGCCGCGGCAGAACTCAATGTTGCTCAAAGCTTGAGAGACCATATCGGATCAAAGAGCGAACGCATCGAACAAGACTGTCGTGTTCCTTATGAGCTCATTCAGGACCTGCGTAAGCACGGGCTTTTCTCGATGATGATCCCAAGAGCCTATGGCGGGACGGAGCGAACCCCTCAAGATATCGTCGCTGTGATTGAAGAGCTGGCGTTCTCCGACAGCGCCGTCGGCTGGTCTGCGATGATCTACTCAACCACCGCGATGTTAAGTGGCTTCCTACCACCCGAGTGGGGTGCGGAAATTTTTGGCGCTGATTCCAAAGCTGGAGAACACTGCGCGATCGCCGCAGGTGCTGCCGCGCCGAGCGGCCGTGCTGTTGTCGTAAATGACGGGATTGTTGTATCAGGACGATGGCAATGGGGTTCCGGTACCCACAATAGTGACTGGATTGTTGGCGGCACACTGGTCTCCGACGACGGTGACTTGGTGCGAGACGTAAGTGGCGCTCCGGCTCTCCACGTTGTGTTCTTCCATCGATCAGAAGTTCAGTTGATTGACAATTGGAATCCAGCTGGCTTGAGAGGTACGGGCAGTGTCGACTTTTCGGTCGAAGAGTGTTTTGTACCGGATGGTCGATGGGTGGTGCTTGGGCAGACACCGCCAACGATCAACTCCCCCAGCTACCAGTTTCCTTTTTACGGGTTTTTCGCCGCGGCGGTTGCAAGCGTGCCGCTTGG
Source organism: Pseudomonadota bacterium (assembly GCA_039187375.1). Taxonomy (GTDB): domain Bacteria; phylum Pseudomonadota; class Gammaproteobacteria; order Steroidobacterales; family Woeseiaceae; genus CALBPI01. The sequence continues at coordinate 12,591 of JBCCZN010000059.1, read as the reverse complement.
CATTGCACGCCGCGCGCTGTACGACTTCGAAAAGTCGCATCAAAGCAAAACTAAAGAGAATCGAAAGCGCAAGGCGTCGACACCACCAATGACACAACTAGAATTCGGCAAAGCGGAGGCGCTGATTCACGCAGCTCGCTATACGCTTTTCGGTAGCTTGAATGAAGTCTGGGACGATCTACTAGCAACACCGCCGTTGACCGAAACGCATAGGAGGACACTGCGTCTTGCCGCATCGCAATCGACCAAAATGAGCGTCGAGGCGGTTGAGCGGTTGTTTAATGCGTCAGGTGGTGGTGCGTTGAGAGACGGAAATCCTATTCAGGATCATTTGCGTAATATCCATGCGGCAAAACAGCACCGTATGGTCAGCCCAGAGTTTTTCAGAATGGCTGCGGGCGTTCATCTAGACGATGAACCTTCAGTGCAACTGTAGTCCCTTGAGTCGATTCAACACCTGGATCTGTGAGGAGACTGGCGATGGCTGAATGCGAGCTGTTCCGATTGCGTCAGGCGTTGGGTAGTTTTGCTACCGGCGTAACGGTTGTCACGACAAGCACCAACGGAAAGCCAGTTGGCGTCACGATTTCCAGCTTCAGCTCAGTCTCGCTTACGCCACCCATGGTCCTATGGACATTACGAAAGAGCAGCAGCTCTATGAGCATTTTCGCGCAAGAGGCACATTTCGCCGTGCATATTTTGTCTCAGGACCAGTTAACGCTGTGCGAACGATTTTCGACTTCGCATACTGAGCGATTTTCTGGTTTGAACTACTCAATCTCGCAATATGGTACACCCAGATTCCCAGATTGCGCAGGCCGGTTTGAATGCCGCACCGTCCATCAATATGACGGTGGTGATCACATCATTTTCGTCGGTGAAGTCATGTCTTTCGACACCAATAGTGAGGTCAGACCGTTGCTATTTCATAACGGGAAACTCAAAACACTGATGGCGTCATAGTCGTCTAATGCATTGGTCACACGAACAGTTCTGCTAGTTGATAACTCAATAAGGCCAGATGTCATGCAACAAATCGTATTGAAGAACCACTGTCACGGATTACCAGAAATCAGCGATTTTGAATTACAAAACCGCTCGATGCCCACACCACGACCGGGCGAATTTCTTGTGCGGCATATTTGGTGCTCGGTTGATCCAGGTACGCGCTCCCGCCTCTCTGGTGATGACACCTACGCTCCCGCACTGCCAATTGGTAGCCCTATTGATGGATTCAGCGTCGGTATTGTGGAGGCGAGTCGCCATGACCAATTTGTAGAAGGTATGAACGTAGCAGTCGCCGGCGGTTGGCGGACACATTCAATTCAATCTGGTAACGGTTTTGTCGTACCAATCCCGAGCTCGGCGCAGGCCATTCCCTTGTCTTATTGGATTGGCGTTCTCGGTGTGCCGGGATTGACAGCATGGTTCGGCCTCAAGAAAACAGCGAATGTCCAACCGGGCGACTCGGTTCTGATTACCTCCGCTGCGGGCCCAGTCGGTGCGACAGCCGGTCAAATTGCAAAAGCCGCTGGCGCGAGTCGCGTTGTCGGAATCGCTGGTTCTGACGAAAAGTGTGACTGGCTCACGAAGGATGTGGGATTCGATGCGGCGATAAACTACAAAACGGCTCAAGACCTATCCGCTGCAATAGTCGCGGAGTGTTCCGACGGTATTGACGTTTTATTCGATAATGTCGGCAACGAGATGATTAACCGGGTAATTCCACTTATGAAACTAAATGGGAGAATCTGCATCTCCGGACAGGTCGCCGACTATAGTGTCCCGGTACAGGAGCGTTTTGGAATCCAAAATACAAGTCAGTTCATTACCCATCGGCTTAACATGAGGGGGCTTGTGGTATTTGATTTCGCCAGTGAATTTGCCGCGGCCTTGGCGGAACTGTCGAGCTTGGTAATTGAAGGGAAACTCAGAGTAAAAGAAGAGAGAATCACCGGAATCGAGCGCATGCCAGAGGCTTTTTGTGGCCTATTTCGCGGTGAAAACTTCGGTCGGCGTGTTGTCAAAGTTGGAGATGCGGTATGACAAAGGTCTTTGATATCGCCACGGTGGGATACCAGCGCTTTATGTTCGAGCGTGATGGGAACATTCTCAAGGTGAGCATCACATCAAGCCATCCAGTGAATGCTGTTGATGGACAAATGCACGAGGAGTTCGCATCGCTCTTTACGGACCTTCAACGGGACGGTCTGTCAGACATCATTGTATTGACTGCCAAAGGTGATGCGTTCTGTGCCGGCGGGGATATGGCGTGGTTTGAAGAGCAAATCGAAAATCACAAGACATTTCGCGACATTGCATGGGATGCGAAGCGCATCGTCATGAGCCTGCTCGAATTGGAAAAGCCGATTCTCTGCCGACTCAATGGAGCCGCTATTGGTCTAGGCGCGACGATCGCACTGTTGTGCGACATCACGATTGCCGACGAACAGGCCAGCATCGGTGATCCGCATGTCAAAGTTGGATTAGTTGCTGGTGATGGCGGTGCGTTGATTTGGCCTCAGCTAATCGGGTACGCGAAGGCAAAGGAGCTCTTGTTAACAGGAGATCTTTTGAGCGCGGCTGAAGCGCAAGCACTCGGACTGATTAATTACGCTCTGCCTTCTAATGAACTTGATGCAAAGGTCGATCAGCTGATATCCAAACTGCAAGGCAATCCGAAAATGGCCGTTCGTTGGACAAAGTCCATCGTAAACGTACCGCTTCGAGCACTGGCAGCCCAATTAATGGACGCTAGTGTTGGCTGGGAGGCTGTTTCTAACTCCCTAGACGATCGAAAAGAAGCGGTTGCGGCGTTTCGGCAAAAGCGTAGTCCGACGTTTTCTGGTCAATAGAAATCATGCTTATGGTCATCACGACTGTCTAGAAGGAACATCAAGGTGAGCTACTTTGACGAAGAACCAGAACACATAACCGAAATTCGGCGGCAACTGCAGCGATTTATCGCAGAGCATGCACCTAGAGAGTCTCGCCAAGAATGGGACCGCGAATCTAGGTGGCCACGTGAGACGTTTCAAAAAATCGCTGATCTGGGTTTAATCGGCCTGACGATACCCGAAGAGTATGGTGGCCTGGGTCAGGATATCGTTGCCGCTACCGCAGTCATTGACGAACTCTCGCAAGCGGGTTCATTTTTGGCGGGGCCGTATATTCATGCGGCTTTTTATGGTGGCATGAATATCTCGGAAAATGGCAGCGAAGAGCAAAAGCGAGAGTTTTTACCAGAACTTGCGAAAGGCGAGACATTTTTTTGCTACGGACTATCTGAGCCGAACGTTGGCGGAGATTTAGCAAGCGTTGGTACACGTAGCACCCTAGAAGGCGATACTATTTTATTGAACGGCGCTAAACGTTGGTGCACGGGTGCGGATTGGTCTGACTACATCTATTGCCTGACACGTTCGGGTCCTGCTGCCGAGCGTTACAAGAACCTCACATTTCTGTTGGTTCCAACTAATGCCGCCGGTGTTTCGATGCAGGGTATAGAGCACTCCAACTTACGTTACACCCAGTCCATGGATGTTTACTTTGACAATGTCGAATTACCCAAATCTGCAATTGTCGGCGGTGAACAGAATTGGAACAAAGGATGGGATTTGTTGGCGGGTCGAGCACTAGATGTAGAGAAAATTGAGATAACAGCGGTCGCGTACGGAATTGCGCGTGCCGCCGTAAACGAGGCCTGGGAATACGCGCAAAATCGTGTCCAATTCGGGAAACCAATTTCGAAGCACCAAGCGATTCGGCACAAATTGGTTACAGCGCAAACGAAATTGCGCGCCGCAAAACACATGCTTTATCACGGTGCTTATCTTGCCCAGGCAGGCCAACCTTGTAGTATCGAAACATCGATGGCGAAACTGTTCGTAGGAGATGTTGCGGTTCAAATCGCTACAACATGTCAACAAGTCATGGGCGCCTATGCCCTGTCTGAGGCCTACGATATGGAGCGCCATGTCCGGGATTTACTGGGAATGCCAATCGTCGGTGGCTCATCGGACATGCAGCGGAATAATCTGGCCAGTTTGATGCGGCTGTAGCCGAGCGACGACAACACTAATTTTTCCTGTGCGCGTGAAAACAACGTCTACCAACAGCGGTACGACTTGAGTATTTGGCTCCGTTATTAATTCGGTCCGACCGCGACACCTGGCGTACAGCCACCAATGCTGAACAGTCCAATGTTGTTGTACCCCAATCTTGGCGACAGCAGTTTGTTATCGGATGTGATCAGTGGTGATGTGTAAGCATCGTTGAACAGAAGATTCGGGATGCCCATTTGGCCGTCCCAATCTGTGCACCACACGCCGCTCGCTATTTGCAGGCCGATGAAGAAGGAACTGCTCGGATCAACCGTCGAGTACAACGCATCGATATCGGTATCGGAAGCATTCAGTAGCCGGGTAACGTTCTCAGTAAAACCCCCTACCCCGTCTCTACGGTTAATTGCAATCACCGTCTTGGCTTTCAACGCCACCAATGGTTGCACGCGCAGTGGATCGGCCCAGCCGCCGACCGAGACAAAACCACTACTCAAAGGTACGGCAGGACTGAAGCCGGGTTCGGCAGGTGATGACGACAATACCTCACGCCAGCTTGGCGCACCCAGCGGTGTGAACTGTCGAGAGATCAAGTCATCAAACTTCTTCGCCAGCCGGCGTTGCATTTGTGAGAGTTCTTTTTTCTTGCCCCAATAACCAACGCCAACGTCATCGAAGTCCGGCACAAACGGAATCGGCGCAGCATTAATCCAAGCCGCGCGAGCGGCCTCCCATTGAGCGATAGCATCACCTTTTAGCACGCCTGTGACGCCGAAAGCCGGAAAATACAGACCAACCTTATCGTCGGCGCGATTAGCACCGCCCAGCACGGCAAATCGTTCACGGTATTGATTAAATAGCGTGGTAAATGTGTCGCCGCAACTGGCATCGTCGGTGTCAGGCAGTTGTGACGTTTCGGCCCAGGTTAGTCCCATGCTCGCGCTCGCGCAGTTCTCCAGCCATCGACCGAAGTTGATGCGATCCGCCGGACCGTAGCCGGCGAAAAACGAGCCGTAACTGCCAAACAACGTGGCGAACTGGTCAAAATCGACGACGGAGGTTCTTAAGAACACGCGCGGATCATCGACGATGAACTGAATCCCTTTCTGCAAACCGTCAATGATGTCTGTGGCGTGAAAGACCGGATCGGGAGATGTCAATAACAGCTCAATCGCCTCTTGATTGATCAATGGCCCGAGGTCGCGTAGCAACCGAATAAACGCCTCGACGCCCTCTTGTGGCAGGGGGCCATTCAAGAGCTCAAGAATATTGCCCTGCGATACACCAACCAGCAGCGCACCCACGGTGTCGGCATCTTGAAACAGACCAGCGTTGGTTAACCCGATCACGGATTTCAATAACAGCGCATACCGTGCATCGGTTTCGTCACTACTGCACGGTGTATTGCCTGCCCCACAGTAATGAATCTGAGGATTCGCCCACATGCTCTCCATAAAGAATGCGGTGATGCTGCCGGAGCTGCCGCCTGCCGCGCAGGTAATCGCACCATACTCTTCCACGTGACGCGCCAGAGCACCGTAGTGCGCAAACAGGTTTTGACCATTGCCACGAATACCGGCGCAGGTGGACTGGCGTGCACTGGGTCGCGATTTATATCCACCGTAATCATCCCAGCTATCCGCTTGAGCGGGTGTCGCGAATGCAACGCTGAATAACAGAACAAACACTAGACAAAAATCGCGCTGAAACATGGAGACGCTCCTTGGTTTTCGAATAATTAGGCCTCGCGTTAACCAAACCTATCGTGTCAGTGCATAAATCGCAAAAGAACCCAACCAATGAGAGCCGACATAGTGATCGGCCGTGACGTAGGGCAGCGACGCATCAAGGTGTCTCTGGGCGGCTGTGCGAAATGCCGCAGCACGCTCTGTATCAGCGAGCGCGTTGGCGATGATAAGAAGATTCCAGGCCCGGCTCAGATTAAGACCATCCAGATGAACGATCTTAGGATCCGACCGATCACTGACGTTTGCCGGGCGCAAACCTTCGGCGCTATCCAGTTTCGGAAGAAAGTGATCCAACCAGTCCAGGTACTCATCGGTAGCTAACACTCGTGACATCAGTGCGGCCTCTTCCAGGCAGGCAGACAAAAAATCCTCACCGCTTGGCTCCCACTCAATCGGGCAATCGGTGTCTTCAGCAAAATAGCGCCGCGCGGCGCCCTCCAGCGCATCGAGAAAAACTCTGTCACCTTTCGCTTGGGCATAGTCATAGGCGAATGACATACCGAACGCAGTATTGGGATGGACGCCGGTGCGCACCGGATAGGTCTGGACTGGCAGAAAGTCGATATAGCGTTGACGCAAATAGTCAGACAGCGGTTGGAGTGCGCTGGACATCGTCTGCGCCCGCGGTTCGTTCCAGGTCATCAGCTCATGTTGTAGCTGCAACAGCCACGCCCAGCCGTACATGCGTTCCCAGCTTTTTGACTCCTGCTGGAAGTAAGCAAGCTCTGCTGCGATGTTGTCTTGATTAATTGAATGCTGCAGGCGCGCAAAAATCTGCTCGCGCTCGGGAAGTTCTGGATACGACTTGAGCGCTTTCACCAACATCCAGTGTCCGTGCACTGAAGAGTGCCAGTCATAGCAACCGAAAAATGCAGGATGTAATGCGCTGGGCGCGCGTAAATCACCGGCGTCCATCAACAATTGATTGAGCTTGTTGGGGTACTCCTGTGGTATGCAGGTCATCGCCAATGTCGTGAAACGCCCTACTTCTTCGGCGGACAGTCCGGCAGTAAGGTTGGCCGATTGTGCACTTCCAAGCTGCAGTGAACTGATTGCTGTCAGGACGAAAATCAACGTAAGAGTAGTTAATGAAGAGACTGGCTTTGGCATAATCGATGCGCCTCAACAACGCGAAGACGAATTATGCGACGACGCTATTACGCTCTATCTCGATTGTCTACTGTGATGAATGTCGGGTGATGAAAAACACGGTACCAACGGTGCGTTGGCGATGAGTGGTGTATTGCTTATTGGGATCAGCGGCGGTAGCTGTTCTGGCAAGACGACACTCGCCAGACATCTGAACACGGCATTGGGTTCGGCACAGTGCAGTGTGCTATTGCAGGACGATTATTACCGGCATAACGCAAACGGTTGGGCGCCTGATTCACTGCCCAATTTTGATCATCCTGATGCAGTAGATTTTGATTTACTTGCCGATCATCTACGCAATTTGAGAGAAGGTCAGCCAGTGTTGAGCCCGATATATGATTTTGTCACGCACACACGTACGTCACGCCAGTCACGTATCGAGCCGCGTCCCATCGTTCTGCTAGACGGTATCCTGATCTTGTGTCATGCAGATATTCGCGCTGTGTTGGATTTGTCTGTATTTATTCAATGCGATGCACCAACACGACTGGCACGACGTTTGTCTCGTGACATTGTTGAGCGTGGTAGAACGCGCGAATCAGTATTGACGCAGTTTCAGGAACAGGTCGAACCGATGCACCAGGCATTTGTAGAGCCTTCGAGCCGTTATGCGGATCTCGTATTCGACAATGTGGCAAATGTGTCGATGCCCGATCAGTGGTGTCAGACAGTCTTGCAGGCGATTGAGCTTCGCCGACAGTCCATCGGTTGACTACCCGGCGCGCTGATGGGATTCCGGATCTCGCGGTATAAATAACTCACTACGGGCGGATTCAATGATCTGCAGGGTCGCCGGATGCTTTACTTTCCGGTGCGGTGAAATCACGTAGTAATGCTCGGTGATTTCGCCGGTACGTCCAATGACTATGGCGTTGTACATGCGGCAAATTTCCTGCTCGATGACCGATGGTGCTGCAAAGATGCCACGCCCTGCTTCCCCGAACGCCTTCAACATCGCGCTATCGTCAATCTCCGCGACAGGTATCGGTGTGACGCGCTGTAACTCCAGCCAATCATCTAGCCGGCGACGCAGCGCAGAAGTCTTGGTCGGCATTAACATCGGCGCTTGGTCAAGGACTAATGGAAATGGCTTGCCGTACTCATTGATGAGTGTCCGGCTGACGAAAAACGATGTATCGCTTTCACCCAATTTGTGATTGAACGCGCGTACGTTGAGGCCATCCGGAATTGGCTGGTCCGATAAGACCAAATCAAGTTTGTGGCTATTCAATCGAAATAATAGGTCGGGTAACTCTGATTCCTGACAATGCAGACTGATGGCGCCATCGTTTCTTTGTAAGACAGACCCCAAAACGCGCTCACTAATGATCTTGGGCATTGAGCTAACAATACCCACGCGCAGGCGCTTACTCGCCAAATCGGTATCAGCCGCGACGACACTAGCCAACTCGCTACCAATTGCAAATATTTCATCCGCATATTGATATACCGTCTGTCCCATTTCGGTCAGTTCCAATCGTCGACCAACACGATTGAATAATGCTTGCCCGATAGCATCTTCCAGCAGGCGCAATTGTCCACTAATCGTCTGTGGCGTAATGTGCAGCTTCTTTGCAGCAGACGCCATGCTACCCTCGCGGGCAATCGCCCAGAAGTAGTGCAAATGGTTGTAGTTTAATTGGCGAATGACAACGCTCTTTGTGCTGACATGGGGTTACAGCTTTGTGGCAGTAAAACTAACTCAAAATTTCGACGGCATAACGCGTTTTCGGCCACCTAGCGGTTTTTTGAAGCAAATGCGTCGAATTTCCCGAACGAAAATGACCCTGTATACGGCCGCAGCCTCTTTATTTGTGCTTTTCAGTGCACAACCTGTGTTGGCGAGCAGCGGAAAATCCGATGAAGCTACGCTGGCGGTTGCATCGAATTTCAGGCAGACGGCGCAAACCCTGGCCAACGAATTTGAAGCGCTGACTGAACGTCGCGTCATTTTGGTATCGGCCGCATCTGGCAGTTTGTATGCACAAATCCACGCCGGTGCACCGTTCGATGCACTCCTGAGCGCCGATGCCGTGACGCCGACTGCGCTTGGTGCGGCTGCGCCAACCATCAAGTCGACGCAGTTCACCTATGCAATTGGGACGCTTGTATTCTGGTCTCGGTGTCGTACCGATTTGACCCACTCGGACGCGCTGGTCAATTTAGATGACCGGTCTGTGGCCATTGCTAATCCGGCTATTGCGCCTTACGGCAAAGCAGCAGTGAGTGTTCTGGAGCGGCTGGCACCGAGGTCGATTGCCAAGGTGGTTCAAGCGAGCAACGTGGTGCAAACGTATGCACTGATCTCCAGCTGCGCGGTCGACGGGGGATTTGTCGGTCTGGCGCAAGTCAAGGGAGGTGAATCATCGGGCCATTATTGGACTGTACCGCAGTCTTGGTATTCGCCAATACGGCAGGATGCGATCTTGACGCCACAGGGTGAAGCCAACGATACGGCACGGTGTTTCTTGCTGTTTCTGCAGACACCCACGGCGCGGTCCATCATTGGCGCGGCCGGTTATCAACTGCCCGAATCGAAACGCACCGAAACGGTGCACGCTTCGGACTGGACCGGATGTCTTTCGCAATGAGTGCCACCGATTGGCAAGCCCTGTGGCTCACGATCCGGTTAGCGTTGATCACGACCACGTTGCTCTTGGTGATCGCAACCCCATTGGCGTGGTGGCTGTCTCGTTCTCGATCGTTTGCCACCGCACCGGTCTCTGTGCTGGTCGCCCTGCCTTTGGTTCTGCCACCGACTGTGATTGGGTTTTATTTGTTGTTGCTACTCTCACCAAGGGGTTTTATCGGTGAGCTGACCGCACAGTTGGGTATGGGCAGCCTGGTATTTACGTTTACAGGGCTAGTGATTGGTTCACTAGTCTATTCCCTGCCCTTTGTCGTACAGCCGTTACGCACAGGATTTGCTGCGATTGAAACACGGACCCTCGAACAGGCTGCGCTCGCTGGCGCATCGGCGTGGGATCGGTTCTTCACGGTTGCGTTACCGCTGAATCGACATGGCTATGTGTCCGCCGCAGTACTGGGGTTTGCCCATACACTTGGCGAATTCGGTATTGTGTTGATGATCGGTGGCAACATCCCTGGGCAAACGGCGTTGGCCTCGGTGCAGATCTACCAGCATGTTGAGACGCTACAATACGCTAATGCCCACCGACTCTCTCTGGTATTGGTCGCTATAGCGATTGTGACACTGTCATTCGCCTATGCACTCACGATGCGGGCGAGCACCACGAAGACGGGCCATGTCTGAGTCGGGTCTGTCTGTGCGTGCTGCACTACGATTGAATGCAACGTTCGCGGTTGATGTCGATACCCACTTTCCTGCGGGTGCAATCAGTGCGCTATTCGGCGCCTCCGGCGCAGGTAAAACCACGCTATTGCGGATCATTGCCGGTTTACAACCTTGCACAGCGGCGCAGATAACCAGCAATGGCATGACGTGGCAGATGGCTACGCAGTGCTTGCCGGTTCATCGTCGGCCGCTGGGGTTCGTCGCACAACACTCAAGCCTGCTACCGCATTTAACGGTGCACGGCAATCTGGCCTACGTGGCACGGCGACGCGCCGGCATCGACGACATAGACGCGCTGGTCCGTCAGTTCGATCTCGACACATTGCTTGGGCGTAGGGTCGACCAACTCTCTGGTGGCGAACGTCAGCGTGTGGCTCTGGCGTGTGCGCTGACCGGCTCACCGGATGTACTCCTGTTGGATGAGCCACTGTCTGCGCTCGATGAGCGAAGACGTCGTGAGCTGCTTCCTTATCTCAATTTGTTAAAGGAACAAACCAAACTGACTACGATTTTCGTGACGCATCGAATCGATGATGTGACTCAAATCGCCGATCAGGTATTCGTCATGGACAGTGGCCGCATCAGTCAACAAGGAGACCTTGTCGATCTGCAGCCCACAGAGGGCACGCATCTGTTGCTCGAAGAAGGGCTCGGGACTGTGTTGGATTGCGAGGTAGTGGCCCATGACGATCGTTGGGTATGCACATCGGTGCAATGTGGCGGTGAGACGGTTCAACTCGTTGGTATCTCCAGTTCTTTGGGCGCGCGCATGCGCATCCAGGTTCTTGCCAGAGACGTCAGTATCTCGCTCACTAACGAGTCGCAGTCCAGTATTGTGAATCGCCTGCCCGCAACCGTCGTTGAGATTCACAACAACGATAGTGGTCGTTGTCGAGTTGTGCTGCAGTTGGACGGTTTCCGCTTACAGGCACTCGTCAGCGTGTGGTCTGTCGATCAATTGCAGTTATCTGAGGGGCGCCGTGTCTATGCACAGATCAAATCGGTGGCAATCATTCGATAACAATCTATGTCGGTCAGGTAAACCGATCTCGCCTGAAGTGCACCAAATACCACTGCATCACGGATTCACGGAGGCCGGTGTGGCGCTTTTTGGGACAAAACGATGTGCAATACGCAACGCCACCGTGGTCTTGCTGGTGTTGTTAAGCGCTTGCGGTGGCGGCGGTTCCGGGCGTGGTTCTGTAGCCCCTGCACAAGGTCCAGGTCCCATCACCAAGGCCGAGCGCGATGATGCGGCACGGTTTGCAGCGCAAGCGTCTTTTGGTATGACCTATGCGCAGATCCAATCCATAGCGCGAACGCCACGTGATCAGTGGATTGACTCACAGATTGCCCTGCCGCCGACACTGCAGCTACCCACTGCGGTGGATATTTTTAATCGGCGTGAAGCGGGTGAGTTCAGTGCGTTTGAAGAGGATGTCGAATATCTCATTTACGCCCGCCGTCTGGCCTGGTGGCACAATACCGTCACGGCACCCGACACGCTGCGTCAACGGGTCGCCTTCGCACTGAGTCAGATTTTCGTGGTGTCGGATAATGTCGATGCACTACTCGTCTATCCGGATGCGCTGAGTACCTACTACGATCTGATGCTCACCAATGCATTTGGTAATTTTCGCGACCTGCTGTACGACGTCACTACTAGCCCGGCTATGGGCCTGTATCTCAGTCACCTCAATAACAGACGCTCGGATCCCGCCAACAATATTTTCCCCGATGAGAATTTTGCACGTGAGGTGATGCAACTGTTCTCCATTGGATTGTTTGAACTCAATCAGGATGGCAGCGTGCAGATCGGTTCAAATGGCCTACCGTTACCGACCTACTCCAATGCCGATATCGCTGAATTTGCCAAGGTCTTTACCGGGTTTTCATTCGGCGGTGATGCAGCATTTTTCGGCAATATCGATGCACCGGTATTCAGCCTGCCCATGCAAATGTTTGATGTCGCACATGAGCCCGGCGAAAAACGCCTACTACGCGGTACGGTTCTGCCCGCCGGGCAAACAGGCCTTGAAGATGTCAACGCCGCCATAGACAATCTGTTTGAGCATCCAAACGTAGGACCGTTTATTGGTAAACAGCTGATCCAGCGTTTGGTCACATCGAACCCCTCGCCGGCCTACATATCGCGTATCAGTGCTGTGTTCGCGGATAATGGTCGGGGCGAACGTGGCGACCTGGCAGCGGTGGTTCGAGCCATTTTGCTGGATCCAGAAGCCACACAACGACCGACCGGAGCACAACAAACCAGCGGCAAGTTGCAGGAACCGGTCGTTCGATACGTATCACT
>JBCCZN010000058.1:0-14766 GCA_039187375.1 Pseudomonadota bacterium | reverse complement strand
CCCATCTGGGGGCGATACAGGGCGCGGCACGGTGTCCGGTGTATATCAAGCGCCTGTTTATCTTTGGGGGGGGCCCTCGAATCGCTTATTACTAGGCCCCCACGTTGGGCGGGGTTTTTCCCGCAATCGACTCTGCAACCTGGCTTGAAAAACCGGGGTCGGTTGGCAGATCCGCGTCCGGCGGTATCCATATTGTCGGAGAAGATGGCAATGAAGTGCCTGCCGGCGAAATCGGTACTGTCTATTTTTCTGGTGACCCGGATCCCTTCGAATACTTCGGAGAGAAAGAAAAAACCGAGAAGGCCTATTTGCCTAGCGGTTGGGCAACCGTCGGTGATGTCGGCTATGTCGATGACGACGGCTTTCTCTATCTGACCGATCGCAAACACTACATGATCATTACTGGCGGTGTGAATGTGTACCCGCAGGAAATCGAGAATTTACTCATCTCACATGCATCGGTCGCGGATGCGGCGGTGTTTGGCATTCCGGACGCGGAGTTTGGTGAGGCAGTGCATGCGGTGGTGCAACCACTGGAGGGTGTCACTGCCGACGCTGAACTAGAGGGTACATTGATCGACTATCTGCGCGAGCGTTTGTCGCATATCAAAGTACCAAAACGTATTGATTTCGACCCGGCGCTCCCACGTCATGACAATGGCAAGCTGTATAAACGTCGATTGATGGAGCGTTACCAGTAGTGATCGAGCTCTATACCGCCAGCACACCTAACGGACACAAAGCATCGTGCACGCTCGAAGAGCTGGAGTTACCCTACCAGGTGCATTCAGTCAATCTGGCGACCGGAGAACAAAAAACCCCGGCATTCACTACCATGAATCCAAATGGCCGAATTCCGGTGATCGTGGATCGGGAGACGGACTTTACCGTGTTTGAATCGGGCGCCATCATGATCTACCTGGCCGAGCGCGCGGGGCGACTGTTACCCACTGACGCCAAAGGACGGGCCAATGTGATTCAATGGCTGATGTTCCAGATGGGCGGTGTCGGGCCAATGATGGGGCAGGCGAATGTGTTCTTTCGCTATTTCGAGCAAACGCTGCAACCGGCGATTGACCGATATCAAAACGAGGGCAGACGACTGTTTGAGGTGCTGGATAAACACCTGACTGATCACGAATGGTTAGCAGGAGAATTCTCGATTGCCGATATCGCCAACTGGTGCTGGGTGCGCACCTATAAATGGAGTGGTATCGACGTATCAGGTCTTGATGCGTTGAAGCGTTGGCGAGATGCGATTCGCCTGCGTCCTGCTTGTCAGCGAGGCATCGCCGTGCCCGAATCACTCGATAATATTGTCAGCGACTCGGACAAGGCGAAACAGTTTGCCGACAATGCGCGCAACCTGGTGCAGCAATAGTCTGGATCTGCCCTTTAGATGATGAATTCGTCTACGAATTCATGCACTGGTGTGGCTTCCAGTCTGTTTTGGTCGCTGCACAGTGAAATAATCCGCTCGACTTGACGTACGGGAAAACGTGTTGCCAAATTGCGTGCAAATTTTGCCTCGAGCACCGGGATGCCTTCGGCGCGACGTCGGCGGTGACCAATCGGATATTCAATCTCGACGCGATCGGTATGACTGCCATCGTTGAAAAAGACCTGGATCGCATTGGCGATTGAGCGTTTGTCCGGCTCATGATATTCGCGACTAAATCGTGCGTCTTCCTCGACGTGCATTTTGGCGCGTAGCGCATCGACGCGAGGGTCTGCGGCGACATCATCTTCGTAGTCCTCGGCAATCAAATTGCCTTTCAACAGACCAATGGCGACCATGTATTGCAAGCAGTGATCGCGATCTGCCGGATTGTTCAGTGCGCCTTCCTTGCTGATGATGCGAATGGCAGATTCGTGTGTAGTCAAGACGATGCGTTCGATGTCATCGAGGCGATCGATGATTTGCGGATGTATGGCAACCGCAGCTTCCACCGCTGTTTGAGCATGAAATTCCGCAGGGAAGGAGATTTTGAACAACACTTGCTCCATCACATAGCTGTCAAAGTCTCGCTGGAAACTGAACGCCTTGCCCTTGAATGAGACGTCGTAGAAACCCCACGTTGGTGCGCTGAGCGCACTCGGATAGCCGATTTCTCCCTTCATTACCAGCATGGCCAAACGCACGGCTCGACTTGTGGCGTCACCGGCTGCCCAGGATTTTCGCGGCCCAGCATTGGGTGCATGCCGATAGGTTCGCAATGATGAGCCATCCACCCAGGCATGAGATAACGCGTCGATGATCTGATCACGGTTGCCGCCAAACAGCTTGGTCGCGACTGCGGTTGATGCGACCCGCACTAGCAGGACGTGATCGAGACCAACGCGATTGAAACTATTATCGAGTGCCAAGACGCCTTGGATCTCGTGCGCCTTGATCATGGCAATCAACACATCGCGCATGGTTAGTGGTGTCTCACCGGCAGCAACACGTTGACGACTCAGGAAATCGGCGAGCGCGAGTATAGCCCCCAGATTGTCGGAAGGGTGGCCCCATTCAGCGGCGAGCCAGGTGTCATTGAAGTCCAGCCAGCGGATCATGCAGCCGATATCCCAGGCCGCTTTGACCGGATCCATGACATGTTGTGTGCCAGGTACGCGCGCACCATTTGGAACTACTGTACCCGGCACCAGTGGACCGATGTGCTTGCTGCACTCCGGAAATGACAATGCCAGGAAGCCGCAGCCCAGTGTGTCCATCAAGCAATGGCGTGCGGTGCTCATGGCCAGGTCACTGTCAATGTGATGACCGTCGACATAGTCGGCGATCTTGACCAGTTCCGGATCCGGGTCCGGCCGCACGTTAGTCTCTACACGGTTACTCATTTTTTATTAATCCTTTTGAAGGCGTTAGCGTTGCGCCATCGATACGTAGGTGCGGGCGTCCGGTCCAGTGTAGTCAGCACTCGGCCGAATGATGCGGTTGTTTTCACGCTGTTCCATCACATGCGCAGCCCAGCCACTCGTGCGGGACATCACGAAAATCGGCGTGAATAACTTGGTTGGAATACCCATGAAGCGGTAGGTTGAGGCATGAAAAAAATCGGCATTCGGGAATAGCTTTTTCTCGTCCCACATCATCGATTCAATAGCCTCGGAAATCGCAAACAGCGATGTATCCCCAACTTGTTCCGAGAGTTCTTTCGACCAGCGTTTGATCAACATATTGCGTGGGTCTGATTCGCGGTAAACCGCATGGCCAAAGCCCATAATCTTCTCTTTTCTGGCGAGCATGCCTTTAACGCCAGCAATCGCCTGATCGACCGAATTGAATTGATCAATCAGATCCATTGCAGCTTCGTTGGCGCCGCCATGTAACGGTCCGCGTAGTGAGCCGATAGCGGCCGTGATACACGAATGCATATCCGACAGGGTTGATGCACACACTCGTGCGGTAAAGGTCGATGCATTGAATTCGTGCTCAGCGTAAAGGATCAGTGATACGTCCATCACTCGGGTATGCAGCGGATCGGGAGTCTTACCCGTCAGCAGTGTGAGAAAGTGCTCGGCGATATTGTCTGCGTCAGTCTGCGTATTGATGCGAATGCCGTCATGACTGAAACGATACCAATAGGTGATGATCGCCGGCAGTGTGGCAAGCAGTCTATCGGCTGCGTTTTGCGCTTGTGAGAAATTGGCCTCGGTTTCAAGGTTGCCGAGCATGGATGCGCCTGTGCGCATTACATCCATTGGATGTGCATCAGCGGGAATATTCTCAAGCACCTGACGCAGTGCTTCGGGTAGTTCGCGCAGAGTGCGCAGACGATCTTTGTAATCGGCGAGTGCGCCTGCAGAGGGTAGCTCACCATGAAACAACAGCCAGGCGACCTCTTCAAAGGTCGACTGTTCAGCTAGTTCGGCGATATCGTAGCCGCAATAGGTCAACCCACTGCCGGATATTCCTACGGTACACAAACGTGTTTCACCGGCGCTTTGTCCTCGCAAGCCAGCGCCACCCAGTTTTTTGTCCACCATGGTTGTCTAGTCCTCCTGCTTGGCCGAACCGAACAGCGCGTCCAGCTTTTGCTCAAATGCGTGATAGTCGAGAAATTGATAGAGCTCTTCGCGCGTTTGCATCGTGTCGATAACCGCGGTCTGTGTGCCATTGGCACGAATGCTTTGGAATACCTGCAACGCTGCAGCATTCATTGCGCGAAACGCGGATAGTGGATAAAGCGCCATGCGTATGCCTACGTCATCCAGTGCGTCAGTCGTATACATCGGCGTCATACCAAATTCGGTCAGATTCGCAAGAACGGGAATGGTCAGTGCCTCGGTCACGGTGCGATAGTGTTCGATGTCAGTCATCGCTTCGGCAAAAATGGCATCAGCACCAGCGGCCTCATAAGCTTGCAGACGCTCGAGCATCGGTGCCATTCCTTCTACTGCCAAAGCGTCGGTTCGTGCCATCACGACGAAATCGGGATCTGTTTTGGCATCCACCGCGGCCGTAATGCGATCGACCATTTCTGCCTTGCTGACGAGTTCCTTATTCGGCCGATGACCACAGCGCTTCTGACCGACCTGATCTTCTAGATGCACGGCGGCGACACCCGCACGTGTCATTTCACGAATGGTTCGGGCGATATTGAATGCGCCGCCCCAGCCAGTATCAATATCGACCAGTAGTGGTGTGTCGGTGGCGGCGGTGATACGTCGCGCATCGATCAGCACATCATCGAGCGAGGTCATTCCCAGGTCTGGCATACCGTATGACGCGTTTGCGACACCAGCACCGGAAAGGTAAATGGCGCGAAAGCCGGTTTGCGTTGCCATCATTGCGGTATAGGCGTTGATGGTACCGATGATTTGCAGTGGCCGTTCTGCTTCCAGAGCGGCGCGAAAGCGTAGTCCGGCAGAGTGCATTACAGAGTCTCCTGATGGGGTGTGGTGTGGGTTGGTGGCAAGCGGGTTTTCCACGGTTGCGCACGCTCGAGTTGGTAGGCTAATTCGAATAGCGTTGCCTCTGCACCCAGATCGCCCGCCAATTGTACGCCGATGGGCAGGCCATTCGCTGACAGTCCAGCTGGTACTGACATTGCTGGTGTGCCCGCCGCATTGTGCAGTGGCGTGTATGCGGCAAATCGCGACACACGCTCCAACAACACGTCGAAGTCCAGATCGGGCGCCATCTGTCCGATAGCGGGGGCGGGTTGTGGCGTGACTGGCGTGAGCCAGGCGTCGTAGGTGCCCAGGAATGACCTGACGTTTTTGGCGTAGTTGGCCAAGCCCGCCTGCGCTTGACCTAGTGCATTCTTGGGTCGCTTGGCGTAACCCGCTGCAAGACCAAGTGTGAAGGGCTCCAGCAGTCCGCTCATAGAATTGCCAGAGCCGACCAGACGTCGAACCTGGTCTGCAATGCCACTGGCGGTGGCCTGCCACAGCGTTAGGAAATCCTCAGCAAATGCGGCATCAGCCAGCGGTGTGGCTTCCACTATTTCCAGTTGATGACCCAGCGTCTCAAGTACACTGGCGGTGCGTGTGACCGCGTCGATCACCTCGGCATCCGGGGCGCCATAGAGAGAGTTCATCGTGATCGCAATGCGCAATGGTCTCACGCGGCTGGGTTCAATAAACCCGACCGGTAGCATGTCGCTGGCGGCATCGGTACGTTCGGTGAGGGCGAGCACCAGTGCACTGTCACGGACGCTGCGACTGACGACGTGACGAATGGATATCGGCCAGGCTTGTACACCATAGCCCTGATCGGGAAAGCGTCCGCGACTCGGTTTCAGGCCAAATACGCCACACAATGCCGCCGGTATCCGGATGGACCCACCGCCATCACCACACTGAGCAAACGGCACTAGTCGGGCGGCAACGGCCGCGGCGGCGCCGCCGGATGAGCCGCCAGCGCTGTGGTTCAAATTCCATGGATTGCGTGTAGGGCCGTGCAACGCCGGTTCGGTGGTCGGCAGCAGACCAAACTCTGGCGTATTGGTTTTGCCCAGTACGATACTGCCGGAGCCGAGCAATCGATTGGTGTAATCAGACTGGTCAGACTCGCTGGCACGAGCGTCAGCAAACAATCGGCTGCCACGGGTCCAGGGCATGTCTGCGTAGGCGTTCAGATCTTTCAGTAGGGTTGGCACACCGGCCAGTAAGCCCTTCGTTTGGCCTGCCTGCGCCAGCGATCGTTCGCTGTCGTGGAACGTGACCGCATTGAGTCTGGGATTGAGTGCCTCGATTTGTGCAAGGCTGGCCTGCACCGCGTCGAGAGCGCTGATGTTGCCGCTGTTGATCAAATCGGCAAGCGCAATGCCGTCCAGTTCGAGCAGGGCCTGCGGTGTCGCAGCGGCGTCGGTTCGCTGGCATCCGGCGAGCCCGGCGATCGCGCCGCCCGCCAGTAGTTTCAGCAAATCACGTCGAAGCATGTACTCGACCGCGCAGATAGATCAGAGGATCGCGATTGTCATTGACCTGCAAAGCTTCGACTTTCGAAACAATGATCGTGTGATCGCCGGCGTCATGTCGGGCGCTGATGGTGCAGTCAAATACCGCAACCGCATCAGGCATCACCGGATTGCCAAGTGGCGAGTCAGCATGGTCATCGGAATCCGTCAGCGTATGTTGTCCGGGCTCGGCGTAACGATGGCACAAGGACGCCTGCGAGGCGTTCAAAACGCTGATTCCAAACTGCTGTGCATCGCACCAAAGACGATAGGAGCTAGAGTCTTTTTGGATGCTCCACAGCACCAGTGCAGGGTCGAGTGACACCGATGCGAATGAGTTGACGGTGATCGCGAATGGCGTCGGATGATCGGTGACACCCGGGCAGGCAATCACACAAACGCCAGTGGCAAATTGTCCGAGTGCGTGTCTGAGGTCTGCGGCGGTCGGTGCCAGCAATTCACCTGCTGGCGCCTGCGTGGAGTGTATGTTGGACATCTCCCCATTATAGCGTAGCTGTGCAGTGTGAGTCGTGTTCGGGAACCCCTATTTAGGCCGACGGTCTACTCGGGTGGTACACTGCCGCGCCAGAATTCAACCTGTGAGCCCAAACCTGTCATGACCACGTTACATAAGCGTTTTTCCGTTGCTCTCGGCATACTCGGCCTGGCGTGGCTGAGTGGCTGCACCGACAGTCAGGACAGTCCCAGTGGTCAGGGGAATATCCGCGCACTGCACGCTGTTGGTGATGCGGGTGTCGTACAGTTTCTGATTGAGGCGCGCGAGGTCGGATCGTTATCGTTCCACGGTGCTTCCGGTTTTCAACGTTTTGATGCCGATAGCTATGACTTTCACTTTGACACGGTCAATGGTCAGACCGGTGAGATCGAACGCATTCTGTCCACCGTGCTGAGCATAGAGGTCGATAAGAACTACACGTTTGTACTCACTGGATCGCGGGCGGCCCCCACGCTGTTGACGTTTATCCAGGACATCAACGACCTCGCTGCGGGTGCCACCGTTGCGCAGCTGGCACTGACTAATCAGACCACGAGCCTGGCCAATGTCGATGTCTATCTGGGCGAAACAGATTTTGATCCGGCTGCGACCACGCCGCTGGCGACGCTGGCTCAGCGCGCATTCGAAGTGGTCGCCGATATTGATGCGGCCTCGTATCAGATCGTCGCGACCACGGCCGGTGACGCAACGGATATCGTGTATCGGTCTGAATCCGTGACGCTAACGGGTGGCGACACCTACCTCATCAGTCTGTTTGATTCGCAGGGTGAATCCGATAGCGCTTACGTTGCTACTGTTGCCGGTGGTACGGGAGCGGCGACGTTTGACGACGATCGCACGCCAACCAGCGCACAGATCTATCACGCCTCACGCACCACCGGTGCGATTGATGTGTTCGTAAATGATGAGACGACGCCGTTGGTGAGCAATATCGCGTTGAAGAGATCAGCACAGTTGTGCCAATCGCCGCTGCCGATGATCGGGCATCATTCGAGTTGACGACAACGAGCACTGGCAATATGGGTGCCCAGCTCGCCGAGCAAGCCGGTTCAATTCTGTCGGATGCGCGGACAACGCTGCTGTTTCTAAGTGGAGAACAGGCCAACAATGACTTTCCGCTGGCGCTGTTTCCGGCAGTACCATCGCGACGCCCTATAGCCGATGCGACGCGACTGACGGTGTTTAATGCGATTGGTAATGTCGATCGCGTCGATCTGTATTTGCTGGAGGAGGGCGATACGATTGCCGACACCCAACCGAGGCTGGGCAATGCGATACCGTCGCGATTATTTGAGCAAACGACCATCGCAACCGGCACGTTTGATGCGGTGATCACCAATGCCGCAGACGACACGGTTCTCTATGGACCGATGCCGATAACGCTCTCACCCGGTGATGTATCGGTATTGATTTTGTCTGAGACTGCTGATCCGAATGTAGCCGATCTGATTCGATTCGAACTGGCCCCTTAGCGCTCGATCTGTCCTAGATTGGCGTGGATGACGGCGCCATTGATGACCGGATGATCGATGCAAAACTCGATCGTCGCGGCAATCTCGTCCGCAGATATGAGTCGACTGAAGGTCACGCCAGCGGCGATCGATTCGAGGACAGCCTCGTCGTGGCCAACATGAGCTCGCAACATGTCGGTGTCAGTGAAGCCGGGTGAGACGCACGCGGCGTGGATGTCGCGGCCAGCCAAATCCTGGCAGGTAGCTCGCATCAGACCATTGACCGCGTGTTTGCTGGTCGCATAGCTAAGCGCACCCGGCACCGCCTTGTCACCCAGTGTCGAGCTGACGAAAACAATGGCAGAGCCTGCTGGCAAATGTGCCATCAGCGCGGCATTCAGCAACGCCGGTGCAGCCACATTGACCTGGAACGCGCGCTGTAAGTTGTCGTGTGATACCTCATGGGCGCTATCGCCAGTGAGCCAGCCGGCACAGTGAACCAGTGCGACCGAATCATGCTGCTGACATGCCTGAACCAAATGCGCTGTGTTAGCGTTGTCAAGCGGCGTCATCAAATCTAGCTGCAAGCTCTCGATGCGCTCATCCGGACAGCGGCGACGTGCAATGCTGATAACCTGATCGCCGCGATCCGCCAACCGACTGGCGGTAGCGGCACCGATTCCGGTGCTCGCGCCGGTGACAATCGCTAATCTGCTCACGCGAATCCCCCCTCAATAGTCCATTGCGTCGATCCAGCTTGGCCATAGCCGGAGCTGATTGTGACGGTGAGTGCGCGAATGTCGTGATTCTGGATTGTGTCATCCTCCAGCAATCGAGTCGCGAGCCACCACGAGAGCTCTTCTGCGGTAATGTTAGCCAGCGGCAGGATTAACGTATCGGTGACCGGCAGCTTTAGCGTTTCTTCGGCAAAATTGATTTGGTATTCACCCGAGCGTTCGGTCACCGTCAAATGCGATGAGCGGCCGGCAATCAGCACATACTCATCAAGCGAATCGCAGAGTCGACGCAGTGCCTTTTTGACGATGTTGTAGTCAAAGCACAGCCCATCATCGCCGACGGGGGCTGTGACATCTGCGGTCGCGGCAAAATTATGCCCATGCAGGCGCTCACGCTCGGTCGCCGAGAAGATCGTGAAATGCCCGGCGGAGAACTTCAGATACTGGTTGCGGATATGGATGGTGGTGAGCCGGCTCATCGGCACAATCTGTTAGCGTGTTTCATCTGCGCAGTGTGCCAAGAGACCGGGATTTGTGCTAGGGCAATGGGTTTTGAAAATTCAATATTCACTTTAAAAATATTAACTTATGGTGAGCATCTGCAACCCGACGGTGGCAATGTTGTTGCATTCGCTTACGTCGCGTGCGTCTGGCAAGCGTTGGCTGCATAGACTATCTTGACTCGCTACGCCGCGCGGTGTCGCGCCGGGCAGTGATATTAATTTGTATCGATAGGGGTGGAAAATGGATCGACGGAAATTTCTGAAGATCGCCGGTGCAGGCGCCGGAACGATTGCATTGCCGATCAGTGGCCGTGTGATTGCCGAGACTGAGCTGTTGAGCGCTGCCGATTTGGCACTGAAGCAGCGACTTGCCGAAGCGGCATTGAAAGCGGCAAAGCTGGCTGGCGCAACCTATGCGGACGTGCGCGTCGGTCGATATCTGAACCAATTCGTCGTGACCCGTGAGCTGAAGGTCCAAAATATTGTTAACACCGAATCAGTGGGTGTCGGCGTGCGTGTGATCGCAAAGGACACCTGGGGCTTCGCGGCGACCAGTGACATGACGCCGCAGGCGGTAATGAAGGCAGCGCAGGATGCGGTTGCGATTGCGAAAGCGAACGCGGTGTATCAGACCGAACCGGTCAAACTGGCGCCGGTTAAAGGGGTTGGCGAGGTCAGTTGGCAAACGCCGATTCAGCAAAATGCCATGGAGATTCCGGTGGCCGATAAGGTCGACATGTTGATGGAGGTCAACAAGACGGCACTCGACAATGGCGCTAATTTTGTCAACTCGACACTATTCCTCGTTAACGAGCAAAAATATTTCGCTTCGACCGATGGCTCATATATTGATCAGGACGTGCATCGGGTATGGGCGCCGATGACGGTGACCGCGGTCGATCCGGAATCCGGTAAATTCAAGAGCCGTAACGGGCTTTCAGATCCAATGGGCATGGGTTGGGAGTACTTCGGTGCAGACCCGAAAGAAAAAATTGCTGGCGTCACGACACGGTATCGCTACAGCTATGACATGGTCGAGGATGCAAAAGCTGCTGCGCAACAGGCCAAGAACAAACTGACGGCACCGTCCGTCGAGCCCGGTCAATACGATCTGGTGCTGGATCCGACACACTTAATGCTGACGATTCATGAATCGGTCGGGCACCCGCTGGAGTTGGATCGCGTACTGGGATACGAAGCTAACTATGCGGGTACCAGCTTCGCAACGTTGGACAAGTGGGCCAGCAAGCAATTTCAGTATGGATCAGATATCGTCAACCTGTTCGCGGACAAAACGCAGGTCAACTCACTCGGCTACGTTGGCTATGACGACGAGGGGGTGCCAACCAAACGTTGGGATTTGGTCAAGGATGGCATTCTGGTGAACTATCAGGCGATCCGCGATCAGGCGCACATCATTGACGAGGAAGAATCGCACGGTTGTTGTTATGCCGATAGCTGGAACGCGGTTCAGTTTCAGCGCATGCCCAATGTGTCATTGGCGCCGGGCGAGGACGAGTTGTCCGTCGATGACATGATTGCAGATGTTGAGGATGGGATTTACATCGTCGGTCGCGGTTCCTACTCCATTGATCAGCAGCGTTACAACTTCCAGTTCGGTGGTCAATTGTTCTATGAAATCAAGGACGGCGAAATCACCCAACAAATCGAAGACGTCGCCTATCAGAGCAACACGCAGGAGTTCTGGAATTCCTGCTCGGCGATTTGTGATGAGCGCGACTACCGCCTGGGTGGGAGTTTCTTCGATGGCAAAGGCCAGCCGTCACAGGTTAGCGCCGTCTCGCATGGCTGTTCGACCACACGTTTCGATGGCGTCAATGTCATTAACACTGCGCGCAAACTGGGTTAAGGGGGACTTAGCATGGCAATTATGAATCGCGACGAAGCGCGCAGCATTCTCGGCAAGGTCATCAAACTGTCAAAGGCAGATGGCTGTGAAGCCAACCTGAGTGGCTCACGCGAGGGCAACATCCGCTACGCACGCAATAGTGTGTCGACCGCGGGCATCACCGAAAACACCGATCTGGTCGTGCAGTGCAACTTCGGCAAACAGGTAGGCACAGCAACCATTAATGAGTTTGACGATGCATCGCTGGCGAAGGTCGTGGCACGCGCTGAGGAGACAGCCCGCCTGGCTCCGGAATCACCCGAATTTATGCCGGTGCTCGGACCGCAGAAATACGCGGAATCAAAGGCGTTCGTGCAGGGGTCAGCAGACATTGCGCCCTCTTATCGAGCGGATGCTGCAGCTGCCAGTATTGCACCGGCGAAAGAGGCGGATGCGACCGCAGCAGGGTTTTTGACGGATTCGTCAAATTTTCAGGCGATGATGAACAGCGAAGGTCTGTTCGCGTATCACACCGACACCAACGTCAACTTCACCGTGACCGTTCGCACTAATGATGGCACCGGATCGGGTTGGGCAGCGGCCGATGACAACGATGTTTCGCGTATTGACACGAGTGCGACATCTAAAGTGGCATTGCAAAAGGCACTGGCTTCGCGCGAGGCCAAAGCGCTAGAGCCTGGTAAGTACACGGTCATTCTCGAACCGGATGCAGCCGGGGCACTGTTGGGCCGCATGTTCTTTGCTTTTGGAGCACGACAGACCGATGAAGGTCGCAGTTTTCTGTCCAAGAAAGGCGGTGGCTCGCGATTGGGTGAGCAGGTATTCGACGAGCGTGTCAGCGCCTATGGAGATCCACTTGATCCGCGTGTTCCCGCGGCGACCTGGAATAGCGAAGGCCAGCCAATTGGCAAACTGGATGTCATCAAGAACGGCGTGGTTGAGAACTTGTTTTACTCTCGCTATTGGGCGGCAGAAAAAGAGGTTGAACCGGTGCCGCAGGTCAATAACTTGATCATGGTGGGTGGCGATAAAACGCAGGACGAACTGATCGCCAATACCGAACGTGGCATTCTGGTGTCGCGTCTGTGGTACATCCGTGCGCTGGATCCCCAGACACAGCTGTATACCGGTCTAACCCGCGACGGCACGTTCTACATAGAGGATGGACAGATCAAATATCCGGTCAAGAATTTCCGCTTCAACGAAAGTCCGGTGATCATGCTGAACAATCTCGATGAGCTTGGTCAGGCGAAACGCATCGGCTTGTTCGGATTCTCGGCCATGATCCCGAGCATGCGCATCCGTGAGTTCACGTTCTCGAGTTTGTCAGACGCCGTTTAGGCGTCGGCGCGGGGTGCCCCGCCGCCAGTTTCTCAAAGCGGCGGCACTCGGCGCGGCCTTGCCACTATGGGCGCGCGCAGGTGGTTGGGATTTCCAGTTCACTCGCTTAATGTATGAGTCTGGCAATTGGAATGTCGATCTGCGCATGCCAAGCAATTTGCTCAATTCACTGATTGAGTACACCAGTCTGCGTGTGAATCCGGAGGAACAAGTCATCGCATTGGCGGATCCCGCGATGCTACGAGCCCCGTTTTGCTACTTGTCAGGTCACAAGCTGGTGCAATTCACCGAGGAAGAGGCGGCCAATTTCAAGCAATACGTTGAGCGTGGTGGCTTTGTCTTCGTTGATGACTGTAACCACGATATCGACGCCCTGTTTGCGACAAGCTTCACTGATCAGATGGAGGCACTTTTCGGATCTGACTGCCTGCAAAAACTACCAGATAACCACCCTGTCTATTCGAGCTTCTTCGAGTTTGATGGTCCACCGACGACCAGTTTTGAATTGAATGGCTGGGGCGATGATCTAGTGCACGATTACTTGCGTGGTATCGATATCAATGGTCGCACTGCCGTGCTCTACAGCAACAAAGACTATGGTTGCGAATGGGATTATGATTTTCGTAACAAGCGTTGGTTGGCCGTCGACAATACCCGTTTTGGTGTGAACATTGTCATGTATGCGCTGCTATCCTAGCGCCTGCATACAGAGTCACCGAGCACACGCGTGAACGAAGACGATATCAATAGTGTACTGCGTCAGCTGGGCAGCTTGCGTGAGGGTATTGCGAAGGTGATTGTCGGTCAGCAGCAGACGGTTGAGGAGCTGTTGATCACACTACTGGCTGGCGGACATTGCTTGTTACAAGGTGTGCCGGGGCTTGGCAAAACGCTATTGGCGAAAACGCTGGCGCAGGTCGTCTCATTGCCGTTTCGGCGCATTCAATTTACACCGGACTTGATGCCAGCAGACATTCTGGGGGCAGAACTGCTGCGTGATGACGAATCGGGCGGTCGCCGGTTTGAGTTCCAGCCCGGCCCTGTTTTTACGAATCTGTTGCTTGCCGATGAGATCAATCGTACGCCGCCCAAAACTCAAGCAGCACTGCTAGAAGCCATGGGGGAGCAACACGTTACGGTGGCCGGTGACACTCGGCCTTTACCGACACCCTTTTTCGTGATGGCAACCCAGAACCCACTGGAGCAAGGTGGCACCTATCCATTACCCGAGGCGCAGCTGGATCGTTTCTTATTGATGGTGCTGATGGATTACCCAGCCCTGAATGAGGAGATCGATGTATTGCGTCGCACGACCGGGGCGACGACCGACTGCGCAGACGCACTGATGTCGGCAGAGCAGTTGCTGAGCGCACAGCAGGTTGTTCGCGACGTGCCCATTAGTGATGCGCTAATGCAGTTAGCCGCCAACTGGGTGCGGGCAACACGTCCGGGCGATGCGCAAATGCCGCAGGATGCAGTCGACTGGGTGCGATGGGGCGCCGGACCTCGTGCTGGTCAGGCGCTGGTCAGTGCTGCCAAGGCACGTGCGGTACTGCATGGCCGACTCGCCGTGACTTTGGAAGATCTGCGACAGGTCAGTGCACCGGTACTGCGTCACCGCGTAATCCTCAACTTCCATGCCGAAGCGCAGCATGTCAGTGTGGACCAGGTGGTTGACTCGATTATCGAAGCGATGCCGGAACCGGCCGATCCGTTGTCCTCCAGCGCCCACTAGTAGGGTCAATGTCAGCGCACGACGATCTGACACCCGACTCTGCAACGCGTGAATGGTTGCGGCGTTATTCACTCACGAGTGCACTGCCGCTGGCGCATCCGCAGCGCGGCTTACGCCGCAGCCTGCGACAGGGTGACGGGTTGGAGTTTTCTCAATATCGCGCATACCAGCCTGGCGATGATTTACGTCGTGTGGATTGGCGACT
>JBCCZN010000057.1:0-14946 GCA_039187375.1 Pseudomonadota bacterium | reverse complement strand
GCCGGACTATAGCACGCACACCACAATCTCCAACGTGTTGTTGTAAAAAGTGCACAACTTGACAAACGGGCCAGAACCCTCGGTGCCATGGCGTTCAGCAGATTTTTGTCGCTAACCGCATGAATTTTAATTCAAAAGCGGTTTTTCGCCGATATCAAGCACGTTGGCAGGTGGCTGTTTTTATGTTCGATTTGTTCACGAAATTCCTCTGTATCGGTTTTTTTTTGATGACGAATCTGCGCAAAAATGGACTTGTTGATTCCAGTTGTTGCAAAAAAAGCACATAATGCGGCTTTGGTAGTCAGGCGGGAGAACCCCAGTGCAAACCCTCAGATTAGCTTTCATATCTGTCGCGTTATTTTTGGCAATCCTGTTGCCAAGCGCGGCGGCCGATAGGGATGGACACGACACGCTGATGCTTGCGCTGACCGAGTGCCGCGAGATCGGCGTGGCGGCGGATCGATTGGCCTGTTTTGATGACGCCCTGAGCGCCTTCGAGAATGGGTCGCAAGCCTCAACGACCCATGCGCCGAGCGTGTCGTCTGCTGGCGGTGCTGACATCGCGCCGGGGGTGACGGTTGCACCAGAAACGGCTGCGGTGGTTGCGGAGACGTCTGAGTCAGTCGCAATGGACGAGCCCGTAGATGCGTTCGGTGGTGAGTTGCTCGAGGCCAGCCGCGGACCGGATGAATTGCGCTCGCGTGTCATGGGGGAGTTCACCGGTTGGCGCGGCAGCACCATTTTCAAACTCGAGAACGGTCAGACCTGGCAGCAGGTTCAGGCGGGTCGGCGCCGGTACAACGGACCACCCAATCCAGAGGTTGTCATCCGACGTAAGGCATTCGGCAGTTACCGCCTGCGCATTGCCGGCTCCAATCGCACCATTCGCGTCAAACGTATCGACTAACGCGGCAGCCCGAGAACATGCACTGTACTGCCCGTTTGCAGCGCATAGGCATCGGCCTTGCCCGCGGGCAGCTCCAGTACGTAGGTCGCCGGCGCCTCCGCGGCGATGCTGCGTCGCGACAGCGGTACGGTATTGCGGGCGATGTTGATGATCTCCCCGGCGCCATCCAGAAACGCAATATCCAGCGGCAACAAGGTGTTTTTCATCCACATCGACACTGGGCGCGGCTCACGATAATCGAACAGCATCGCGGCGTTGTCGGGCATCCGATTAATGAACATCAATCCGCGTGATTGACGCTGGCGGGTATCGGCCAGCAGCGCATCGAGGACCAGGCAGCTGCTCGTTGCCTCGACGATCACATATGCTGGCGGGAAAAAATCGCGCAGGACATCGAACGCAATCGGTCTCTCCGGCGGGCTTTGTGCGGCCAGTGTGCCGCTGGCGACGCCGATCCAGGCTATAAAACTGCGTAATGTGCGGTGTTTGCTCACTTGGGCAGCGTAGCGGCGATGCCGTGCATTGGCCAGTCGGATTGCCCGTATTTGCACCGATCTAATACACTGGCCATCGTTAGGCAAATCGATCGAGGTCACTCCGTTGAGTCCATTGGAACAGCTGCAACAACTGCAGTCGCACATCGCCAGTCTGGTAGTCGGGCAGCCCCACCTTGTAAACAGAATGCTGATAGCCCTGTTATGCGATGGCCATATTCTCGTCGAGGGCGCTCCGGGTCTTGCGAAGACGCGTGCGATAAAGGTGTTGAGCCAGAGCATTGAGGGTGATTTTCACCGGCTGCAATTTACCCCGGATTTGTTGCCGGCTGATTTGACCGGCACTGAAATCTATCGGCCGCAAGATGGTTCCTTTAAGTTCCGACCTGGGCCGTTATTCCACAACCTGGTGTTGGCGGATGAAATCAACCGCGCGCCGGCGAAGGTGCAGTCAGCCTTGCTGGAGGCCATGGAAGAGCGACAGGTAACCGTTGGCAAAAAAACCTACCCTCTGCCGCCATTGTTTCTGGTCATGGCCACGCAAAATCCGATCGAACAAGAGGGCACTTATCCGCTACCCGAAGCGCAGCTCGATCGTTTCCTGCTGCATGTGGTTGTGGACTATCCGCAAGAAGAGACGGAGTTAGAGATTCTGCGACTCAATCGCAATGAGGCGCGCGTCAAGACCGGTGGCAATTTTGCGCCGCAGCAGCCGATTACACAGGCCACGATCGACGCAGCACGACGCGAGATCCTCGAGCTGCATCTGGCGCCAGAGCTGGAGCGCTACATCGTGCACTTGGTCCTGGCTACCCGTGATCCCGATGCACTGGATGCATCACTGCAAGGTGCAGTGCAATACGGCGCAAGTCCGCGCGCCAGCATTGCGATTGATCGCACCGCACGGGCGCATGCCTGGCTGGCCGGCCGCGATTTCGTGGCACCGGAGGACATTCAGTCAGTCGCACCCGACGTGTTGCGCCACCGTATCCTGCTGTCATTTGAAGCCGAGGCGAACGGGATGACAACCGGCTCATTGATCGACGCGCTGATCAGCAACGTCGGCGTACCATGACCGAGCGCGCTGCTGGGGCCATGGCACCGGCCGCAGTGCAGGTGTCGCAGGCCACTTTGATCGCCTTACGAGAGGCTGGCTCGCGCTTGCCGTTGGAGGCATTGCGCGTGCGCGCTCGCAAGGGCGGTCAATACCTGTCGCACTTCAAGGGTCGCGGTATGGAGTTCGACGAAACACGCCTGTACCAGCCCGGCGATGACCCGCGCAATATCGACTGGCGGGTGACCGCGCGTTCGGGCAAGGCCTACACCAAGCTGTTTCGCGAAGAGCGAGAACGGCCCGTGTTTTGCTGGGTTGATCAACGCAGCACGATGCAATTCGCTACCCGGGGTGTATTCAAGGCGGTGCAGGCGGCGCAGTTGGCAACATTGCTGGGTTGGGCGGCGGTTGCAAGAGGTGATCGCTTCGGCGGTTTCGTTTTCAACGACCAAGCCCGGGTCGAATTGCGCCCGATTCTCGGGCGGCGCGCCGTTTTGCGAATGATTCATCAGCTGCGCGAGTTGCAGTCGCAACCCGGCGGGACACACGCTGCAGACTTGATGAACAAGAGCCTCGCCGGCCTGCGTCGTGTTGCCCATCCGGGTAGCTTTATTGCGTTGATCGGCGACTTCAACGGCTTTGATGAGGCCGGTGCTGACCTGCTGGCAGGATTGGCGCGAAGTAATGATGTGTTGGTCATGCCGGTGGTCGACGCTTTGGAGCGGGAGCTGCCACAGGATGGCGACTACCCGGTGATCATCGGGCAACGCGCCGCGCGATTGGTCGCCAATCGACGCAAGCGGGCGGATTGGCGAGATGCGTTCGAGGCCCGCATGCAGATGCTGGCGTCTTTAGCGACACGCAGCGGTGTGCGGTTGCACCCGGTCATGACCGATGACGATCCGCTGCGCGTATTGCAACAATTGCTTGGCAAAGCGACCTAACAGGTTATGGATCCCGCAGCGCTGCCACTCAAAGACATTCATCTGCCAGCACCGGTTGGTTGGTGGCCGCTAGCCCCCGGTTGGTGGTTGCTTCTGGCTATCGGTGTTGCTGTCATTGTGGTCTCGGTATGGCTTGGCTACCGGCGTGGCCGGCTGTTGCGATTGGCGAGACGCCTGCTGGCCGACGTGCGCCGGCAATGGCAACGCGGGCGCGACGATCAGCAAATGCTGGCGGGTTTATCGCAGACTTTGCGGCGTGCGGCCATCGCGACAGAACGGCGCGCACAGGTTGCTGCACTCACGGCATCGCCCTGGCGCGACTATTTAAATGATGGTCTTGCCGGTGCGCCGTTTTCCTCGCACCCGGGTTCGCTGCTGATTGATGCGGCCTATCGGGCTGACGTGCCGCAATTGGACGATGCCACAGTCAGTCACTTGTTCACGTTGGTCGAGCAACGCGTGCGCCAGTGGTCGCAGCAGTACCGGGAGCGGCGTTGATATGGTGCCGGTTTGGTTGCAAGCACTGCACTTTGACTGGCCGTGGATGGCGTTGGCACTGGTATTGCCCTGGCTTGCGTGGCGGTTGTTGCCGGCGCAGCGTGCGTCGGCGCGACAGTCGGCGCTGGCCCTCCCGGATAACAGCACATTGGCCGATATCGTCGGCGGACAGACAGCACCCGTACGACGTTTGTGGCGCTGGCCGTTGCTGCTGCTGGCCTGGGTGGCGCTGGTACTGGCCGGCATGCGACCACAGTGGCTGACACCGGATGCCAGCGCCCCGGTTACTGGACGCAATCTCATGATGGCTGTAGATCTGTCCGGCAGCATGGAGGCCAAAGACTTCCAGCTCGCGGGCCGTTCGGTCACCCGACTGACGGCAACCAAGGCGGTGGGCGGCGACTTCATCGACCGTCGTGAGGGCGATCGACTCGGGCTGATTCTGTTCGGTGAGCGCGCCTATCAACAGGCGCCGCTGACGTTCGACAGAGCAACATTGAAAACGTTGCTATTCGAGGCCGAAATCGGGCTGGCGGGCGACAAGACGGCAATCGGCGATGCGATTGCACTGGCGGTCAAACGGGTGCGGGATGGCAGCCGACAGGACGAACAACATGTTCTGGTGCTGCTGACCGACGGTGCCAACACCGCGGGCGAGATTGAACCGATTCGCGCTGCCGAGTTGGCACGTACCGTCGATCTCAAAATCTATACCATCGGCATTGGTGCGGATCCGCAAACGATCAATGGTCGCTTCATGCGTGGGCTGACACTACGAACCCAGGATCTGGATGAGGACACGCTGACGCGCATCGCGCAGACCACGGGCGGGCGCTATTTTCGCGCGCGCGACGTGGCGAGCCTTGCGAATATTTATCGAGAATTGGATGCACTGGAACCTGCTGCCGATGAAGAGGATGGCTATAACGCCGCAATCGATGTGTTTTTCTGGCCTGCGGGTGTCGGTCTGGCATTGCTGGGGTTGTTGTCTCTGCCACAATGGTTTCCGGGACGTAGTCGATGATTGAGTCGTTGCCGTTTCTGCGCCCGTTATGGTTGTTGTTGATGCCGATCGGTCTGGCCGCAATCGCGATCGCCTGGTCTCGCCGCGCTCAGGTGCACGGCGTCTGGCAACGCTGGGTAGATCCGGTGCTACAGCCCTTTGTGCTGACGTCCGCATCTGCTAGCGAGTCACGACAATGGCCATGGTGGTTGGCAGTGTGCATTGTCGTCATAGCCACGCTGGCCATGGCGGGGCCGCGGGGGCCTGAAGTTTCGGTGCCGGTGTCACGCAGCGGTGATGCCATGGTGATTGCGCTGGACCTGTCGCGCTCGATGGATGCCACGGATCTGTCACCTTCCCGGTTGGCGCGTGCACGCCTCAAATTGCAGGATATTCTGCAGCAGCGAGACGGTGGCGATACCGGTCTGGTCTTGTTTAGCGCTAATGCGTTCGTAGCGGTACCACTCACGACGGATGTGGGCACCATCGATAATCAGATCCCGGCGCTGTCGACGAGCCTCATGCCGAGTCGAGGCAGCTACCCCGAATCGGGTCTGATCAAGGCGCGCCAGTTGCTCGATCAGGCGGGTATCGACAATGGCCGCGTATTGCTGATCACCGACGGTGGCGATGTGAGCACGGCTATGCCGGCAGCACGCGCACTGCGCGATGCCGGTCATCAGTTATCGGTACTGGCTGTGGGCACTGAGGACGGCGGTCCGATTCCGTTGAAACAAGGCGGCTTTCTAACCAATGGCAGTGGCCGGATTGCACTGCCGCGTTTGCAGCCTGGGCCCTTGAAGCGCTTGGCACGGGCCGGTGGTGGCGTTTATGTCACCCTGACCAGTGATGATGCTGACGTGCGTGCATTGAATGTGGCGACTCAAGCGCGTCGTGCAAACGCTGACACCACTACCATGCAATCACTGCAACGTTATGCCGACCTGGGGCCGTGGCTGATCCCACCGCTGTTATTACTGCTGGCGGCCGGTTTTCGTCGCGGTGGTGTGTTGCTGGCTGTGCTACTAGCGGTGGTTGTCAGTGCACCGGTGCAGGCGTGGCAATGGCAGGATTTGTGGCAGACGCCGGATCAACAGGGGCAGGCGGCATTGGACGCGGGGGATGCGAAGGCGGCAGCGGATCTGTTTGCCGATGATGAACATGCGGCAGCGGCGCACTATCTTGCAGAGGACTATGCCACCAGCGCGGAGCGGTTTACGACGCTTGCACAGCAGGACGGTGGGCAAAGTCCGGAGTTGTTGTACAACGCCGGTACCGCACTGGCGCGTGCAGGACAAATCGATTCGGCCATCGGTGCTCTGGAAGCGGCGCTGGAGATTGATCCGCAGCATGCTGATGCGCGTTTTAATCTGGAACTGTTGCAGCAACTGAAGGACCAACAACAGCAACAGGGTGAGGGCGCGGGTGAGGGTTCACCGCAAAATAGTGACGGTCAGCAACAGGCGCCACAGGATGGGCAACCGGGCGAGTCGGACGCAGATCAATCGGATCCGCAGTCACAGGACAGCAGTGCCGACAGTGCACAAGAGCAGGAACAAGACGGACCGCGAGAGGACAGTGCGGATGAGGAAAGCCGACAGGCCTGGCGCGATGCAATGCAAGAGGCCATGCAGCAGGCACAACAGCAACAACAAACCGATCAGGATACCGAAGCCATGAGCGTTGAGGATCAGGAAGCACAAATGGCCTTGGAGCAATGGTTGCGGCGAGTGCCGGATGATCCCGGTGAGTTATTACGGCGTAAGTTTCGGCGTCAGTATCAGCGCCGCCAGGTCGATCAGGATGGGAATCGACTGTGGCCGGATGATCAGCGGGAGCCGTGGTAATGAGTGAGCGCTTGCGCGGCTTGGTCTTGAGTTTACTCGCCTTGTTACCGTCTATCGTAGATGCTGAAGTCTATACCACTGTCGATCGACAGTCGGTGCAGCAGAACGAGTCGTTTACCCTGACCGTCGTGGCCGATGCGGGCGAGCAGGGCGAGCCCGACGTCAGCGCACTGAACGAGCATTTTGAAATACTTGGGCGCAGTCAAAGTACCAGCACGGTGCTAATCAATCGACGACGAGAACAAAGCAAGCGCTGGATTTATACGCTGATTCCCAAGGCAGCCGGGAACTTTGATATTCCGTCGGTCAGTGTCGATGGCAAGTCGAGCGAGCCGCTGCCGATGACGGTGTTGCCGGTACAGCGCGTACAGCCGGGAGAGGCAGATGTGTTCTTCGAGGTGTCTGTTGATACCGAGCGCTCCTGGGTGCAGGCGCAGGTGGTGTATTCGGTCAAGCTCTACTTCAGAGTGGACGTGCGTCAGACCAGCCTCACAGAGCCGCGCATCTCCGGCGGTGAAGTGATCGTCGAAAAATTAGCTGAAGATCGCCGTTTTGACGCGAACATTGGTGGCACCGATTATCAAGTAATCGAGCGCCGTTTTGCGTTGTTTCCGCAATCCAGTGGCCAATACGATATTGCACCGATGCGATTCAGTGCCACGCTCTGGGAGCGCGGTCGCATCACCTCGCCGCGCGTGTTTACCTCGGAGGCGTTGTCGCTGGAAGTGCTACCCGCTGTCGCGCCGCCACCGGAGCTGGCTGGCGCCAGGTGGGTGCCAGCGCGCGCGATCAGTCTGAGTCGCAATCTGGATCCGGCCGATGGTCGCCTGGATGTGGGTGAGCCTGCCAGCTTGCAAGTGACTGTTGGGGCAATCGGTTTGATGGCCAATCAGCTGCCTGAGTTGAGCTTGAATGAGGGTGATGGTCTGCGCGTTTATCCGGATCAACCATCGTTACGCGAGCGCGCGTTTGCCGATGGCGTGCGCAGTGCGCGCGAGCAGCGCTTTGCAGTCATTGCGACCCGCGGCGGGGAATTTGACTTGCCACCGATTGAGTTACCCTGGTTTAACGTGCAATCCGGCGTTTGGGAGGTCGATCGGCTCGATTTGCCGCAGTTGCAGGCGACCGGTCTTGCGGGTGTGGTGCCACCGGCAGCAACGCTGCCACCGGATTTGCCGGTCGAGGTGCCGCCACCGACGGCTGAGGCAGAGGTGAGCACAGCGTTGACGGATGGCGAGCGCGATACCCTCAATCGCCTGCGGCTAACGAACTACCTGCTATTAACCGCCTGGTTGGTGACGCTGTGGTTGTTTTGGCGTAGCAATACACACAGACACCGCAAGCAGCGTCGTGAGCGCGCGGTGCGCGATGAAAAAGCACCATTTCGGGCGACCGACAAAGCACGTAAAGCCGTTTTGCGAGCCTGCCAGATGAACGATGCGCGCGCTGCAGAAGATGCGTTGCTGAACTGGGCGGCACATTATTGGCCGGAGCATACGCCGACCTCGCTCGGCCAAATTGCCGACCGACTGCCGGAGGGTGTTGCGCAGGCGATCGCGGCACTGAATAGCGCTCGCTATGGACCCACCGCAGCGTCCGCCTGGCAGGGCGATGCGCTGCGTGCGGCGATGTCGACGTTGCATCGTGCCGGTGCGCAGACGGCAGCAGCGCAGGATATGCTGCCACCGTTGTTTCCATCGAGATGATCATCTTTGTTCCGGGCATGAAGCCCAAGCCAGAGCCCGGTCAGCATCGGGCGGCGTTGCTGCGCTGCTTGCTGGCATCGCTGCATCGCGTGGATCGGCGTGTTGCCGCAGCGCTAGAGGCCGACGACAGCGTGTTTGTGCGAGCAAATTGGACATATGCTTTTTATCAGCGATATCGCGATATTGGCCTGGATGCCGATGGCATTGATCAGTTGATCGCCGACCCCGCACCCTCTGAGACGGATTTGCAGCAAATCGATTCGTGGCAGCGACGTCTCACGCTGTGGCTCTACAAGTTGGCCGATCGCTGGCCCGCGGTCGCTCACCGCACCGCACAACCTGCGATGCGTGAGACGCTTGGGGAGATCGAGCGGTATCGCAGCAATCTGGATAGTGCCGGTGATCGCTCGCGCGCCGATTTAATTCGACATTTACGCGCCGCTGCTGCAGCGAGTCGGCCGGTACTGGTGATCGGTCACAGCTTCGGCAGCGTGATCACCTGGGATGCGTTGCAGTCGTTGTCCGCTGATGGCGTTGGAATTGACACGTTCATGACCATCGGCAGCCCGTTAGGGAACCGCATGATTCAGGAGGGATTGATCGGATGGCAATCCGGGCGTCGTTATCCCGACAATATCGACCACTGGGTTAACGTCATGTCGCGCGGAGAGCTGGTTGTGTTGCGCGGCAATTTCAAGCAGCGCTTCGCACCAATGCTGGCTGGCGGTCATCTGGAGACAATCACCGATCGCCATATCGTCAGCCATTTTCATGATGCCTGTGGTCTGAATGTCCACAGCGAATACGGCTATCTTTCCAATGATCAGCTCGCTAGTGATGTGGCCGCCTGGTGGCGACGGTGTCGCGACTACTGAACCTGTGAAGTGATAACGATATCGATGCGGCGATTACGCGCACGGCCGTCGGCCGTTTCATTGTTCGCGATCGGGCGCGCTTCGCCAAAACCAGTCGCCGTAATGCGTGAGCTCGGGATGCGCATCGCGTTTAACATGTACTGTTGAACCGCATCAGCGCGTTGTTGCGATAGCGTCAGGTTGCTGGCATCGCTGCCGTAAGAGTCGGTATGGCCTTCGATATCCAGTAGCGAGCGTGGGAAGACATCGATCGCCGCTTCCACCTTTTCCAGTAACGGAAAATAATCCGCGCTAATCTGCGCATCGCCGCTGGCGAATGTCAGACCAACCAGTCGCAGCGTAACGGTGTCGCCCGTACGAAAAACAACGGCCTCGCTTCTTTCGAACATCTGCTCAACGGTCTCGAATTGTTCCTTGATGCGCGCCTGTTGTTGCAATCGCTGCATCAGCGAGGCTCGCTCGGCTGTTGCGCCACCGAGCTTTTCATCCAGCAGCCGAATTTCTTCGGCCATTTCGTCGGCGCGCGCGCTGGTATTCGCCAACTCCTCGCCGAGTGCCTGATTGTCTGCCTGCAGCGCGACGACGTGACTAACCAGTGTGTCAGCGAGCGTTTCGCCACCATTGGCCATATCCGGGACGATGTCGGCGGCACCGGCGATCTTGGTAAGTGCGCCTTCCCATTTCAGCACCAACTCCTCGACCGTCAGATCATCATCGCGAATGCGTCGCACGACTTCAGCAAGGTAAATCGCATGACGTGCCTCATAGTTCGCCTGCTGTGCCAGGCTGCGCGGCAAATCGGTGTCATAGCGATTTTCGTTCAGTTCTTTCTCGGCCTGAGCCAGTAAGGACTTGGATTTGGCCAGCGTTAGCGGCGCG
This sequence comes from Pseudomonadota bacterium, assembly GCA_039187375.1. Lineage (GTDB taxonomy): Bacteria > Pseudomonadota > Gammaproteobacteria > Steroidobacterales > Woeseiaceae > CALBPI01. The sequence continues at coordinate 4,739 of JBCCZN010000057.1, read as the reverse complement.
TAGCGCGAAACCTTGGCCCGTTCGGCATCGCCAAGCAGGCGCCGTGTATCGCTGAGGTAGCGCGTTTTGATTGCGCCAAGCTCGGCATCACGAAAGAGACTCTCGGCCTCCAGCGCATAGCGCTTGCCCGCTTTGAGGTCACCGCGCTCAAGTGCCCGGACCGCATCGGCGAGCTTACGCTGCGCGTCGTCCCATATCGGCTCGGACAATTGTTGGGCTTGCGCTGCCATCGCATCTTGCCGTGTCGCCAGTGCGTCATTGACAACCGGTCGTGTGACATCGATCGAGGTCAGTGCTTGATTGAATCGGGCTACCGCATCGGCGAGGCGCGAGCGCACGGTTTCGACGTTGCGACCCCCCGCCAAGGCATCTTCAGCTGCTGCGTAGGCTTTTTCGCCGCGTTCAAAGTTGCGCGGTGCCAGCATGGCGGCGTCGGCCTCTCGCGCTTTGGTATAGACGGCATCTGCTTGCTCAAACAGGCTATCCCGCAGTGCTTGAGCGGATGTTGTCGCCGAGATTATGGAAAACAGCACGGTGACGGAGAAAGCGAACAGGAAACGCATGCGTTGACCTTTCAGCGTGACATTGGCCGGCTATTGTCCGATTCGGTAGCCGATCAGGCAAGCGGCAGCCCGCAAAATCTGTTTGTGTGCAGTCCATCACAGCGTAGGCTGTGACCGCGGTCTAGTCTGTGCCGCATGGTTGAGAAGTTCTACACGCAATTCCACATCGCCGGCACACAGTCGTTGGTGAGTCCTGCCTTGATGAGCAATTTGTTCAGCGGGATTGTGGAGTGCCAAAAACGCGATGATCGTGCCATCAATGATGCCGATATCGAGTTGTTGCTGGCGGAGCACTTCGATATTGAACCCGACCAGTTGTCGCTGGTCAGTTGGTGTCGCTTGCACTAGATGGCACCGGTTTTTATGTGAGAGCAGATGTTTTCCCCCTGATTAGCCCGGGATATCCGGGCTTTTTTTTTGCAGGGATGGATGCGCTAAGATGCCTCGAGGGAGAGACGAGGGAGACACGGGCATGATGCCGAAGAACCAGAATGAAAAGGTGGTGGCAGACGCCGGCACTGAAATCGACAGCGTTTCACTTCATCAGGATGATGCCTGCTGGGCGACACTGGAAAAGTGCGGCGACTCGCTGCAGCTGAGTATCCTGCCGAATTCGAACGGTCCATGGCGCATGAGCCTGACTGAGCTGCAGGAAAGCCTCGACGGTGCGCGTGCGATGCTGGAGCAACAATCCTCAGACGAATCTTCAGACTAATCGCGCGGCGGTGTGGATTTCTGCCCGACCGCCCCCATGTCAAACTCTTGTGGCGGTACCGCAGACCTAGTCTGACGTGAGACAATAACCGATTACGCTGACTTGACGCGCGATGCGTCCCCGAGATCCGACATGAGCAGGCTGACAGGCGAATTAAAGGGAATTCCGGTCGTGACCAGCGGCCAGAAATTCAAGACCGAACAAGGATTTTCGGCCGTCAAAAATGGGGTTAAGCAGCGCACTGACCGCAGCGCTGCGCAAATCGGTCGCAAGCCGACATGGTTGCGCGCCAAGATGCCATCGGGCGAGAAATTCTCCGAAGTGCGTACGACCGTGCGCGAGCGGCGATTAAGCACTGTTTGCGAAGAGTCCATGTGTCCCAATATTGGCGAGTGCTGGAATGCAGGCACTGCGACGATCATGGTGATGGGCAGCGTTTGTACCCGCGCGTGCCAATTCTGCGCTGTCGACACTGGCAATCCGAAAGGCTGGCTTGATCACGACGAGCCGGACAACACAGCTAACGCCGTTCAAGCTATGGGGCTCAAATATGTTGTGTTGACCTCGGTCGACCGGGATGACCTGGACGATGGCGGTGCCTCCCACTACGCCGAGTGCGTGCGTGCGATTAAGGCGCGAACACCACAGACTGCGGTTGAGGCACTGACGCCAGATTTTAGCGGCAACGAGGCACATGTCGCGCTGTTGCTGGACTCCGGCCTGGAGGTGTTTGCGCAGAACGTTGAGACGGTCGAGCGGCTGACCCATCCAGTGCGTGACCCGCGTGCAGGCTACCGTCGCACACTCGACGTATTGGCTTTCGCCAAACGCTATCGACCGGACGTGTTAACCAAAACCAGCTTGATGCTCGGATTGGGTGAAACCGACAAAGAGATTTACCAGACGCTTGATGATCTGGCCGAGATCAACTGTGACATCGTCACCTTCGGGCAGTATCTGCGTCCGACAGTGAATCACCTGCCGGTAGCTCGGTATGTGACGCCGGATGAGTTTCGCGCCTATCGAGAGGCGGGCTTGCAGCGAGGGTTCCTCGAGGTGGTCTCCGGACCTTTGGTGCGTTCCTCATATCGTGCCGAGCGCGTGTTGGAGAAAAACAATGCCGGTTTAACTGAGGTTGGGCTAGTCAATGCTTTAGTGGTTTGCCGACTATTCGTTATTTCTCGCCAAGGCGTTGACTGTGGTCGTCGCGGTGGGTGCCATCATTGTTCTCGCAGCTGGTGCTTCGCGTCGCCAGCCATCGAAGGAGACGATCAAGGTCGAGAAGCTCAACGACCGATTCCGCAACTTCGCACGTCAATTGCGCCAATCAGTCGATCCGGCACAGGAAAAGGCGCTGATCAAGGCGGAAAAGCAGCGTCGCAAAGATGCGAAAAAAACGCCCTCCGACAAGCCCCGCACCTTTGTCATCGACTTCAAGGGCGATATTCGTGCGCAGGCGGTGAGTTCGCTGCGTGAGGAAGTCTCGGCGATCCTGGACATTGCGAGCGACGAGGACTCGGTCATCGTGCGGTTGGAAAACCCTGGTGGGGTCGTGCACGAGCATGGATTGGCGGCAGCGCAGCTGATTCGTCTGCGCGACGCCGGACTGACCGTGCAGGTGGTGGTCGACAAGGTTGCTGCGAGCGGCGGTTATTTGATGGCCTGCGTCGCCCACGAAATTGTCGCGGCACCATTTGGTATCGTCGGCTCAATTGGGGTGATTACTCAGGTGCCGAATTTTCATCGATTACTAGACGACAAGGGCGTTGAGTTCGAGCAAGTTACCGCTGGCAAATACAAGCGTACCGTAACGATGTTTGGCAAAAATACAGATGCCGATAGAGCGAAACTCAAGGAGGAGCTGGAAGACGTTCACACCTTGTTCAAGGATGTCGTAAGTCGCTATCGACCGGATATGGATCTGGAGCGTGTTGCCACCGGCGAGCACTGGTACGGAACACAGGCGCTTGAATTGGGTCTTATAGATAGAGTGGACACCAGTGATGCGCTGCTGGTGGCCCTGTTTGAAGAGCGCGATGTATTCTCGGTGCGCTTTGAGTCGCGACCGCCATTGCCGCAGCGTGTTATGGAAGCCGTTGAAAATAGTGTGGTCAGCAGTGTCGAGCGGGTGCGGGATACGCTGTCTCATTGGTGGCCACACGCCTAGCCGGTACTGCTTTGAGGAGGGTTCGATGAGGGGTAGCTTCAAGTCGTTGATTGCATCCGGTGTTGTACTGCTGCTTTCGGGTTGTGCGGCCATGGTGTCGGAGGAAACCCTTGAAGCACAGGGGCAGGCAACCTACGCCCAGATCAAGGCAGAGGTGCCGCTGGTGAGAGATCCTGCGACGATTGACTTTGTCACCTGTGTCGCAGAGGCCGTGGTCGGTGCGCTGGAAGGGCCCGCTGCCGATTTCGATTGGGAACTGGCGATTTTTAACCAGGAGCAGGTCAATGCTTTCGTCTTGCCAGGCGGCAAGATCAGCGTCTATCAAGGGTTGTTGCGCGTCACCAAAACCGATGCGCAACTGGCGGCGGTGATGGGTCATGAGGTGGCGCACGTTACCGAGCGTCATCCGGCTGAACGGATTGCGCGTACCAACGCGACGATGACCGGCGTGGCGGTGCTCGGTGGGATTATCGGAGGTACGCCGACCGCGGCGCGCAGTGCGTCCACGGCAATGCAAATCGGTGCGCAACTGGGGTTGTTGTTGCCCTTCACGCGCGGACAGGAAAACGAGGCCGATGCAGTTGGCTTGATGTTCATGGCCAACGCCGGGTTTGATCCGCGCGAGAGCGTTAAGCTGTGGCAGAACATGCAGGACAGTCGCGATAGTGAGCCTCCAGAATTCATGTCGACCCACCCGAGCAGTAGCACCCGAATCGATCGGCTGATTGGCATGATGCCGCAAGCGTTGCTGGCCTATAACGAAGCCCGCTCGGCCGGCCGCAAGCCGTATTGCGTACGGCCTAACATTCCTGAGCTTAAGCCCAAGGAGTGAAGGCTCTGCTGCGCCAGCTGTGCGCTCAACTTTGAGCGCGTTACTGCACGCCAGTCGTCGGGGCCTTGAGTGCCCCAGCGGCGGTTTTTGTATCGACCCCATGCGTGCCAGTGAATTGGCATTGATTACGCATGCGCATGCAGATCATGCTCGACGTGGTGCAGACCGTTATATCGCTCAGCGCGACAGTGTGGCGATACTGAAAAGTCGCCTGGGTGAGGACTGTCGCATCGATGGCGTTGATTACGGCGAGACGCTACGTCTGGGTGATTGCCAGGTGAGTTTTCATCCGGCCGGGCACGTGCTGGGGTCGGCACAGATTCGCGTTCAACGCGGCGACGATATCTGGGTCGCAACCGGCGATTTTAAACGCGATCCCGATCCAACCTGCGCTGAGTTTGAGGTTGTACCGTGTCGGACTTTTATTAGCGAAGCGACGTTTGCGTTACCGGTATATCGCTG
>JBCCZN010000056.1:0-14996 GCA_039187375.1 Pseudomonadota bacterium | reverse complement strand
GTCGGATCGTCCCGCCTGTCGGCAAAATCGATACCGCTAGCCTGCTGGTGGCCTACGCGGTGCAGGTTGCGATGACCCTACTGTTGCAATTACTGCGCGGCGGCAGTATCGCCCCGACGCTGCTGTGGCTTGCGCTGTTCCAGCTGCTCAATACCGCCATCATGCTGTTCATATACGCCATCGTAATCAACATCATCCTGAGCTGGGTGGCACCGGGCAGTTATCATCCGGCAGCGCAATTGGTCGACGACCTGGTGCGGCCGGTATTGGCACCATTTCGGCGGATGATTGGTCCGATGGGCGGACTGGACCTGTCGCCAATGATCGCTATTCTGGCACTGGGTGTGCTGCAAATTGTTGTCAACAATGTGCAGCACATGGTGTTGCAAGCCGCATTCACGTGAACTGGAGCGCGCGGACTGGCGTTTGCGAAACCCCTCACCTATTCTCTGACGGTACGCAGGATCATAAACAGGGGCATTGTTATGGCACGTCGCGCGTATCACTTGGGGTTCATCATCGGACTGCTGGCACTCACTGCTTGCGGCGGTGGTGGCGAGCGGACCATTCCAGAGGCGCAGAGCGCAGCCGAGAATTCGGCTACCTTTGGTGATTACACCGTGCACTTCCATGCGCTGTCGACCGACGAGGTACCCGCACAGGTGGCCCGTGAGATCGGCGTCGTGCGGGCTCGCAACCGGGCACTACTCAATGTGTCGGTGATCCGAACCACGGACCAGACACCGGTCACCGCCGAGGTGACGGTCAAGCCGGTCAACCTGACCGGCCAATTGAAAAACATGACCATGCGTGAGGTTGCGCAGGCTGACGCGATTTATTATCTGGGTGAGCTGACCGTTGCCAATCGGGAAACCCTGATCTTCGATATCGCGGTGACACCGACCGACGAAACCGAGACCTTTAACGTACGCACCAAGCGCATTTACTACACCGATTAGCGGCGACGATCAACGCTGTGACACAGGTCGTCGTTGTGCTATCGTTCGCGGCGAATTTGGCGCGAGGCAGTCTCGCGTATCACTATTTTTACAGACTGAAACGATCCGTGACCTGATGCGAGCGGTACGTTCGGTGTTTTGCAAATCAGGAGAACCAACCCCATGCCAGCCAAAAAGAAAGCCGCCAAACCTGCAGCGAAGAAGCCGCCAACAAAGACCGAAATATATCGTCACATCGCTGACGAAACCGGCCTGACGCGCAAAGACGTCGCTGCGGTATTTGATTCCATGTCAGGTCTGATCAAAAAGAACCTGGGCGGTCGCGGTGCTCCCGGCATGTTCTCTGTCCCGGGTCTGATGAAATTACGCGTCGTCAAGAAGCCTGCAGTGAAAGCCCGCAAAGGCGTGAACCCTTTCACTGGCGAAGAGATGATGTTCAAAGCCAAGCCGGCGTCGAAGGTCGTTAAGATCGCGGCTCTGAAAGGCCTCAAAGACATGGTCTGAACAGCACGGCTGTTATCAGAACGAGAAAAGGCGCCGCAACCGGCGCCTTTTTTTTATTCCTGCACGCGCGGCGTCGCCGCCTCGGCCTTCAGTCTCAATACGTCGCTACGCGGCACATACATCAACTCGCCCACACGTGCGATCAGCGCATCCTCGAATCGATCCAGCTCGCCATCAGCGTAGGCGACCGACCAGAGCATGGCGATAACGCGCTTTTTTTCAGTATCGCTGAGCGCTTCATGCAGCGTGCGGGTATAGCCTTGCAGCGAAACCGATTCTTCGGCTTGCGCAAAACCGTCGAAAACAATATCGCGAGTGGCCTCTTCGCTGAGCGAGAAGTGCACCTGCAACAAGGCCGCCAACGCGTCACGCTCTGCATCCGTGATCTGACGGTCAGCATTGGCGACCTCGGCAAGCAACACTGCTGTCGCCAACTGGACCGCCTCTTCGCGGGCAATCGAGTCACCCTCCGGCGCACCACCCAGCAGTGAATGAACCTGCGCAGCGAGGCGCGCCAACATCAGGCGGAAGCCTCATCTGCCGACAATTCACCAACAAGATGCTGACGCAAATCGGGTAAATGCCCATGAAAAAAATGGCCGGCGGGTTGCATCCAGACCAGACGAATTCCGGAAGCCTGGGCATTGACCCAATCGACGACGGCATCAGGATCTACGATGTCATCCTGCTCACCCTGGACAACCAGAGCGGGAAGCCCATCTGGCACGCGCGCCGCCGGTGACAGGATGCGCCCGACCGGTGGCGCCACCAGCACCAGTTGCGCCAGCGTGCGCGCATTGCTGGCCTGCACCGCCATCGCCGCACCAAAGGAAAATCCACCCAATGACAGTGACGCAACCCCAAACTCAGCGCGCGCCCAATCGATCACCGCCAACGTGTCCTGCAACTCGCCAATGCCCTCGTCATAGGCACCCTGGCTCTTGCCAACACCGCGAAAATTAAACCGCACTGCGATATGACCGGTCAGCACAAACGCACGCGCCAGTGTGTGCGTGACCTTGTTCGTCATCGCACCACCATGCGCCGGATGCGGATGACACACCACTGCAACCGGCAGGGCGGAGCGATCAGTATTGGGGCGCTCAATCAGGGCCTCGAGGTCTCCGGCCGGCCCCTCGATGGTGAGCGTCTCACGTTGTGCTGGTGAGGCCATCGCTGCGCTCCTCTTTCGTGTTGTCCCGCTTCACCGGTGTGAAATAGACGATCGTATCGCCAGTCTTCGGCTCAACATCGGCCTGCGATGAGACAAACTGCACGTTGTCCTCGTTCAACACCAGAATCGTCAGCGCATCCGTCGGCTTATCACCGAGAAAATCCGAATAGCTATAGCTTTCTGTTAGACGTGTTTTGGCGAAGCTCCAGCCGCGCACATGGTTGCGCCACAACTTCTCGAATAAGGCATCCTTGTCGAACGCGATATTGCCGCGCATGCCGCGTGCAACCGCTTTTGGATCCTCATCATCACCCTTGCCCATCGCCAATTGGAACACCCTGTCCTGCCCGACCTCCGGTGCGATCGACATGCACACTAACGCGTTGTAGGCGTCATTGCTGGTTGCCGCCAGCAAGGTGCGCACGTGCGCCAGCTCGACGGTTTCCTCCGCAAACTCCGACAAAATTTCGCCGTAAAAAACCGGCACGCCGGCCAGACGGGCATCTCTCAATGCATGCCAGGACGCATCTGAAATCAGCACATTGACGTTCAGTGCCTTGAGCGTGCGCGCTAGCTCGGTTGACCAGGGCGATGCCCCAACGATAACGACACTATCGCGATGGCGCGACGCCAGACCCAGTCGTGCAGCGAGCCAATTCAAGGAAAATCCGTGCAGCAGTACCGTGGCGAAAATGACGGCGAACACCAGCGGCAGCAAGACATCGGCCTGATAGCCTTCATCGACCAAGCGCGGACCCATGATACCGGCCGTCGCCGCAGCTACGATGCCGCGCGGTGCAATCCATGCAAGCAGGATACGTTCACGCAATTCCATCCCGGCACCGATGGTCGCCAACATGATCGCCAGTGGCCGGGCGATAAACAACAATGCGCCGATCAATGCAGCACCCCGCCAGCCGATCGAGCTTAAAGAGCTGACATCCAGATCCGCGGTCAACAACACAAACACGATCGAGACCAGCATGATCGTGATGTATTCCTTGAAACGGCGCATATCGCCGAAGCCCGGTAGGTGCATGTTGGCGATGACAATACCCATGATGGTCACAGACAACAGTCCTGCCTCATGCTGCACATGGTTGCTGGCAACAAAGACGATCAGCACTAACGCCAACATCACGGGACTCTTAAGGTATTCGGGCACCAGCCCAGCACGAAACGCCTGCCCGGTCAGCCAGCCACCGAGCCCGCCGAACAACAACCCGGACCCCACGGCGAGCCCCAACGATTCGGCAACATGCAGATAGCCCGAGCCCTGTCCGGTATAGACAAAGAACTGGAATACGATGACCGCCAGCAATGCGCCGATCGGGTCATTGACTATCCCTTCCCATTTTAGATAAGACGCCGTACGCCGATTCAGTGCCGCCTGACGCAGCAACGGCATAATCACGGTCGGGCCGGTGACGACCATGATGGCACCGAACACCAGCGAGGTGGCGGTATCCAGACCACCGATCAACATCGCGCAGGCACTGCAAATAACCCATGCCAATGGCGCGCCCAGATAGACTAGGCGACGCACGCCACTGGCAGCATGCTTCAGCTCGGCCAGATTGAGGCTGAGCCCGCCTTCGAACAGGATCACCGCCACACACAGGCCAATCAATGGTCTCAGCAGATCACCGAGCTGCTCGCTCGGATGCACGACCCCGGCGACAGGCCCGGCCAGAATGCCGGCCAACGCCAACAACACAATCGCCGGTAACCGAAGTTTCCAGGCCACCCACTGGGCCGAGACACCCAGTGCCACGACCAGAACAATGCCGATGGAGATCATATCTTCGTGCATTCGCGCTATTGCCCGTCGTCGACACTGCCTGCCGGCACGCTGAAACGCACGACATGCGAGCGTAGCCCTGGCGCCCCAGCAGTGAATGTCGCGGCCAATGCTTCATCGACCGCACGCGCCTCATAGATGCCTTCGGGCGCTGCCGCCACCACCCGCGCATCGCTCGGACGTCCTTCGGCGTCGACGCGTAACTCAAGCATCACAAAACCGCGAATCTGGCGCGGCTCGATCACCGTCGGTGCGATGTCGTCTGGCACATCGGCCAACTCGGGTAGCTGGTAGCGAGACTGACCGAGCAACTCAGCCAAGTCTGCTTCGGTATATCCCTCTAGCAAGTCAACCTCATACGCCAGTGGACTGCTGTCACGCTCACGCGTTTCGAAAAGATTGACCAGCCAGGCACCAACCAGCGCCAACAACAGCGCCATACCGACGCCGCCAAACAGCGCCGCAGACAATCGAACCGGCATTGGCCATTGGCTTGTCATTGCCAGCGTTAGCGACCGCTTCAGTCGTAAACCTTACAACGCTTGAAGCTGACCAACTCGACCTCAAACAATAGCGTTGCGCCGCCTGGGATCACCCCACCGGCACCGCGATCCCCGTAGCCAAGCTCCGGCGCGATTTTCAGCGTGCGCACTTCACCGATCTGCATGCCCGCAACACCCAGATCCCAGCCCTTAATCACACGACCTTCTCCCAACGGGAACTCGAATGTCTGATTGCGATCCCGTGAACTGTCGAATTTCTTGCCACGGTTATCCTCAGCAGACTCGTCGTACAACCAACCCGTGTAATGCATCGAGGCAATATCGCCAGCTCCAACGGCCTGATCGCGACCCGCCTTGACGACAGTGACATCCAGTCCTGTCACGTTCTCCGGTACGTTAGGTTCCACGCTTTGCATCTCCTCATTGATAACCTCACATTCGGCTTCTACCGCCTGACAACCAGCTAAAGCCATCGCCGCCAGCGCGAGCAATGCCGCACTCGCGGCACGAAAAACAGTGTTTGACACAGTATTTTCCTTTAGGTTGAAGCGCCCAATCGGCGCAAAACTTCAGGCCTTAGGGCCTTTCTTGAAATCCAGTGAAGCCGAATTAATGCAATAGCGCAATCCGCTCGGCTTGGGGCCATCAGGAAATACATGGCCCAGATGGGCGTCACAACGGGCACACAACACCTCGTCGCGAATCATCCCGTGGCTGGTATCGCGCGCTACGCGCACGTTGTCACCGGCCAGCGGCAGAAAAAAACTCGGCCAGCCGGAGCCCGAATCGTATTTGGTGTCAGAACTAAACAGCGGCACCTTGCAGACGACGCACTGATAGGTGCCATCGTCCTTATGATCCAAATAGGCGCCGGTAAACGGCGGCTCGGTGCCCTTCTCCTGGGTAACGATGCGCTGCTCGGGTGTCAGCGCCGCAATCTGTTCATCAAGCGGTTTGTCCGCCATGCTGGTGACTCCGTGCATTTGTCCGTAGTGTACGTTAATCGTTATGACGGCACAGAATTCAAGCGAAACCCCTGATGTTGAGGTCGCCCAACTCGATAGCGTGGGCGTTCGTATCGGGGAGAACCAGATCCTTGAGGACATCGACCTGCTTGTCCCCCGTGGCAGCGTGGTTGCGGTTATCGGCGCCAGCGGCAGCGGAAAATCGACATTGCTGCGTCTGCTAAACGGTCTGCAGCAGGCCACCAGCGGTCGCGTATTGCGCGATGGCCGCTTGCTAACCAGCGCGGACTCTCGTGAGATTCGCTTCAACACCGGCTATGCGCTGCAACAGATTGGCCTGCTGCCGCATCTGTCGGTACGCCAGAACATCGAATTGCCGCTGCAATTGGCCCAATGGCCGCGCGCGCGACGCCATGAGCGCTGTGATGTGCTGGCTGCGCGCATGCAGGTGAGTCAGGCGCAGCTGCAACGCTACCCGCACGAGCTGTCCGGTGGCCAACAACAGCGCGCGGGACTTGCCCGGGCTATGGCATTGAAACCGGACTTGCTGTTACTGGATGAGGCGTTCTCGGGCCTGGATGCGATTACTCGCGTCGAACTACACGATACGTTCAATGCGCTGCGTGGCGCCGAAATCGACAGTTGCCTGCTCGTTACCCATGACCTGGCCGAAGCCAATCGGCTCGCAGACCGTCTGGTCATACTGCGGCATGGCCGGATCGTGCGCCAGGGATTGCGTGAGGACGTGTTGAACGACCCCCGCGATGATTACGCGGCACGCCTCATCGAGACCTTCATCGGATGAACGCGCGTCTGAGGCTCGCCGCGACCGGGTTGCTTGGGTGGCTGTTGTGCGCGCCATTTACGGCGCACAGCGAGGTCACGATCGGCAGCAAGAACTTCACCGAAAACCACCTGTTGGCCGAGATCATGGCGATCATGCTGGAGCGCCAGGGCATCTCGGTCCAACGCCGCTTCGGTTTGGGTGGCACCAAGATTTGCTTCGACGCACTGCGCAACGGCGAAATCGATGTCTATCCTGAATACAGCGGCACGATTGCAACCGCTATCGTCAAGAGCGGTAATGTCGAGACGCTCGCTGCTGATCTCGAGCCGCTGGGTCTTGCCACCTATTCACCATTGGGCTTCAACAACACTTACGTATTGGCCATGCGCCAAACAACCGCGACCCAGCGCAACATCACGCGCATCTCGCAACTCGCCGGAGAGCAAGGTCTGACGCTGGCGTTCAGTCATGAATTTCGCGCCCGCAACGATGGCTGGCCTCAGTTGAGTGCGCACTACGGTCTGACCTTGCCGACCTCCGGCATCGAGCATGCACTGGCCTACGAGGCGATCGCCGCCGGCCGCGTCGACATCACCGACGCCTACTCGACCGATGGCGAACTGTCGCGTTATCCGGTGACGCTGCTTGAGGACGATCTGAGTTTTTTCCCACGCTACGACGCGCTGTGGCTGGCACGCACCGATCTGGACCCGGCAATCGCGGCAGTATTGCAACAACTGTCTGGCAAAATTGATGAAGCCACGATGCAAGCACTCAATGCGCGCGCCGCGTTAGCGGGCGAGTCTATTCCCAGTGTCGCCGCAGATTTTGTCGCGAGCACGTTTGGCAGCAGCCCAACCGTGCGCAGTGCGGCATGGCCCGCCTGGGTTGATGCGCTATTGGCTAACACCTGGCGCCATATACAACTAACGCTTGCAGGCTTGTTACTTGCTGCGCTGGTCGGTGTCGCGCTCGCGCTCGCGGTGCAACCGTTTCCGGCCGCGGCCAGGCTTGTGCTCTCAGTCTGCGGTCTGGCACAGACGATCCCGTCTATCGCGTTACTGGCCCTGATGATTCCATTGTTTGGCATCGGCATCGTGCCGGCGGTGATCGCATTATTTGTCTATGCGTTGCTGCCGATTGTGCGCGCCACGCTGACCGCCACCAATGCGATCGATCCGGTTCATCTGACGGTTGCGGCAGCGCTGGGGATGAACAACGCCGAGCGACGTCAGCATGTGCTGGTGCCGCTGTCGATGCCCCACATTATCGCAGGACTGCGCACCGCTGCGGTGATCAGCATCGGTACAGCCACACTGGCAGCGTTTATCGGTGCAGGCGGGCTAGGCCAACCCATCTGGACTGGCCTGGCGCTCAATGACACCCAGCTCATCCTGCAAGGAGCAATTCCGGCCGCCGTACTGGCGGTCTTGACCGACCTTGGGTTCGATTTGCTGGAGCGGCGGCTGGTGCCCGCCCACCTGCGCCGCGATCAGCTCAATTAAGCAGACAACTCCAGCAGCAGCTTGTTCAGCCGACTGACGTAGGCACCCGGATCTGACGGGAGTCCGCCCTCAGCAATTTCCGCCTGCCCCAGCACCACCATTGCCAAATCATCAAAACGCTCATCGTCAGTCTGGGCAGCCAGTCGCTGCACCAGAGGATGCTCCAGATTGACCTCAAGCATTGGCTTGCTTGGCGGCACTTCCTGACCGGCCGCCTCGAGCATACGGCGCATTTGCATGCCCATATCGTGTTCAGCCACGACCAGACATGCTGGTGAATCAACCAGGCGCTCGCTCACACGGGCGGACTCAATGTGCTCGGCGAGGCGCGTTTGCAGGCGCTCGATGATAGGGGAGACCGGTTGATCCTCATCCCCATCGTCAGCATCTTTGGAAGGCGCATCGCCAGGCAAGTTCAGCCCATCACGACGTACGTCGCGCAGCGGCTTGCCGTCAAACTCAGTAACGTGGCCCAACATCCACTCGTCGAGGCGATCGGTCAGCAGCAGCACCTCGATATTGCGCCGTTTGAAAATCTCCAGATGCGGACTGGATTTCGCCGCACCCAGCGTCTCGGCGGTCAGGTAATACACCGTATCCTGCCCCTCGACCATCCGTTCGACATAGCCTTCCAGCGTCTCTTCTGGCGCCTCGCCTTCCGAGCGTGTGGTCGTAAAGCGGGCTAATTTCAACAAGGTCTCTCGATTGGCATGGTCTTCGGCAAGCCCTTCTTTCAATACTTCGCCAAACTCAGCCCAAAACGCCTGATACGCTTCAGCATCCTCTTTGGCGAGCGACTCGATCATCTTCAATACGCGCTTGGTCAACGCGCTCTTGATTGCCTCGACTCCGGCATCGGCTTGCAATAGCTCGCGCGAGACGTTCAGCGGCAAATCGCTACAATCAACAATGCCGCGAACAAAGCGCAAATAGAGTGGCAGGAACTGCTCCGCGTCATCCATGATGAAAACGCGTTGGACGTACAACTTTAATCCACGTGGCGCCTCGCGATTCCACAGGTCAAACGGCGCACGCGTGGGCAGGAACAACAAACTGGTGTAGTCGCGCTTGCCTTCAACCCGATTGTGACTCCACTTGAGCGGTGGCTGGAAGTCGTGAGTCAGGTGTTGATAGAACTCTCTGTATTCATCATCGGTGACGTCACTGCGCGAGCGGGTCCACAGCGCAGTGGCGCTGTTGACCGCTTCTGGTGCCGCGTCATCGTCCTCACCGGGCAAGCGCACGGCAAATGCGATGTGATCGGAGTAGCGCTTAATCAGCGTCTGCAATCGAAAACGATCCGCAAATTCGGTGTCTTCGGGCTTCAGCGTCAGCGTAATGCGGGTGCCGCGAGCCTCACGTTCAATCGACTCGATGCTGTACTCGCCATCGCCAGCGGAAGTCCAACGAACGGCCTCGCTGGCGTCGACACCGGCTCTGCGGGTTTCTACCACCACTTCGCTCGCAACAATAAACGAGGCATAGAAACCCACGCCAAATTGGCCGATAAGCTGGGCGTCGGCGCGGGCATCGCCACTGAGTTGGCCTAAATATTCGGCGGTGCCGGAGCGCGCAATGGTGCCGAGATTTGCAGCCACCTCATCGCGGCTCATCCCAATGCCATTATCTTCGATCGTGACAGTGCCTGCTTCGGCATCGAACGAAATATCGATTAGCAGCTCGGGCGAATCCTCCAACAACTCAGGCGCGGCAATCGCCTCAAATCGCAGTTTGTCGAGCGCATCCGATGCGTTCGAAATCAACTCTCGTAGAAAGATGTCCTTGTTGCTGTACAGCGAATGGATCATCAGCTGCAGCAGCTGCTTGACCTCCGCCTGAAACCCAAAGGTCTGTTTCTCGGCCATGACACGGCTCCCTCACGCGTTGCTTACGCGCCGGATATGGGAGCGGTCAGGTGGATTTCAAGCGGATCAACCAGCGGTGAAGTTTGGCGCGCACAGCAAACCACAGATCTTCGGCTTCATCGAGCCATTGCATTGTTACTTCCATGTCGTTCGAGGTAGTCCTTATTCGATGAATGCAACCGACTCCCGGTCACTTGACTGAACGTCATGCAATTCCATCTGCATGCCGCGATCCAGATCTTCTTCGGCGAAGCTGATCGCCTGTTGTACCCACGCCCAACGCTCTGCAGTGTCAGGGTTTTTGAACCTGCCTTCCGGCAGTGTCTTCTTGGCTAAAGCTGGCATCTCACCCTCATTGGCTGCGCTAGCGTCTAAACGAAGGCCCTTACGGGCTTATTCGATATCGGTCTTATCTCGCCATTCGCGATTTACGCCGTCCTTCCACTGGCGATACCCTTTCCAGGTGTACAGGCTAGGGTCGAAGGCCGCTCGCCGGCGACTGGCTGGCGCTCTGGACAACCACTGGCGGAAGACCTCTTCTCCTTGCGAGGTTTGCGGCTCCTGGTCGTCGCGGGTGCGCTCACCGGGCCAATGGAAATGCTTGTCGTCGTGCATCGGCTGCATCCGTAAGATCGTTTACTGAACGCTACAGTAGCCGCTTTTGGGTGTTTAAACGAGGAACTGCTTCACACCGTCAAACATCTTTTTTTTGTTTATTTTCAGTAGGTTAACGTATCATTTTTGACGTAATAACCATTACCGTCAAAGCATGATCATGGTTTGGAGGCGATGACCTCAAAACACGGCTTATAGTCGCCGAACAGCTTCATGCGTTTTTGCTTGACAAACGAGCGCAGCAGATCATCGAGCAAACCACTGACCCTTGGCGAGCCCTGCAACTGAAACGGCCCGTGGGTCTCAATGCACTGCACGGTCTCCTCGCGTATGTTGCCCGCCACGATTCCAGAAAATGCACGCCTTAGGTTGGCAGCCAGTTCATGACTGGGCAGCGTCTCAGACAGATCGAGCGCCGCCATGTTCTCGTGGGTCGCTGCAAACGGCTGCTGGAAATCCGGATCGATGTGCAGCTGCCAATTGAAGTAAAACGCATCCCCATCGCGTCGTCGCCGCGTCTCAACGCGATCTAACCCTGCCTGCATCAATGTCGCCACGCGCGCCGGATCATCGATGACCACCTCATAGCGTGCGGCAGCCGCATCACCGAGCGTCGCGCGGATAAACGCATCAATACGCTCGAAGTACTCGGCGCTGCCAGCGGGCCCAGTCAGCACTAGCGGCAGCTCACGGCCAGCGTTGTCCGGATGCAGCAAGATGCCTAACAGATAGAGAATCTCCTCGGCGGTCCCCACACCACCCGGGAACACAATGATGCCGTGGCCGGTGCGCACGAACGCCTCGAGACGCTTCTCCATGTCCGGCATGATCACCAGCTCATTGACGATCGGATTTGGCGATTCGGCGGCGATGATGCCAGGCTCTGAAATACCAATGTAGCGCCCATTGCGAATACGTTGCTTTGAATGACCGATGGTGGCGCCCTTCATGGGTCCCTTCATTGCACCAGGCCCGCAGCCGGTGCAGATATGGAAACCGCGCAATCCCAGTTCATAGCCGACCTGCTTGGTATACAGATATTCCGTACGACTGATCGCATGCCCACCCCAGCAGACGACCACGTCGACATTGGTTCGGGCGCTGACGACGGTCGCGTTGCGCAGAATATGAAAGACGATATTGGTGACGTGTTCGGGGCGAGAAAAATCGTAGCGGCCATTGCCGGTAAACTCTGCGTGATAGAAGACAATGTCTCGCAGTACTGCAAACAACAGCTCACGCGTGCCCCGAATCATGCGGCCATCGACGAATGCAGCAGCTGGCGGATTGGTCAGCCCCAGTCGCACGCCTCGGTCAACCTGCAAAATCGTGATATCAAAGTCTTCATACTCACGCATCAGCGCAGCGGCATCATCGGTGAGTGAACCGGTGGTAAGCACAGCCAGTGCGCAGCGGCGTAACAGCGGATACAAGCCACCCTCGGACTTACTCAGCAGCGCGTTCACCTCAAGCTGCGACAGCACCTCAAGCGCACCCTCGGGTGACACCTCGACATAACGCTGCGCGGATTGGCTCACGGCAAAATCTCGATGGGGGTGCCGGTGCGCGTCATCAACCAGATATCGATCATTGCAGCGTTTGACACCGCAATGCAGCCGTTGGTCCAGTCGCTGGTCGCATAAACTCTGGGCGAATAGCGCGGCGTGTTGGGCTGGCCGTGAATCATAATCTGACCACCGGCGGGCACACCCCGGGCTGCGGCACTGTCAAGGTCCGCAGGAGACGGATAGGAAATCCGAATCGACAAGAAATAATCGCTGTTGGTATTGCGCACATCCAATGTGTAGCGCCCCTCCGGCGTGCGATTGTCGCCCTCACGCTGTTTGTGGCCGGTCGGTGAGCCACCCAATGCGATAGGAAACTCACGCAATACTGTCTCACCGGCATATAAGCGCAGCCAACGCTGGCTCTTGTCAACGACGACGCGCTCTGCGATTGGCAGTTCGCTGGAGGCTGGTTGTGTTGTCGCCAGCAGCGCCATCACGCCAATCAGCAGCGCAAGCAGTGTTTTGAACGGCAAGCGAATCAACCTCATCAACAACAATAAACAACCGATATAAAAAATGGCCGGGTAGTGGCTACCCGACCATCATACGGTAACGCGATAAGCCATCGCGTGGACCGCGCTCTAGTAATGCACTGCCCGCGGCAGTTTTTTCGCCTGTGCCACCCAGTCGGCTACCTGCTTTGCAGAGGGCAGTGAGCGCACCAGCTTCTTGGCGGTATTCACTTCGGACATTTTCGCATGCAGGTTGTCGGCGTTGCGGTTTGCCAATTCCGGTACCGTGTCCACACCCGAGCACTCCAGCAAATCCGAATATTCACTGCCTACACCCTTGATACGGCATAGATCTGCGCGGTTTACCCACTCCAGAATCTGGTTTTCAGTGCAACCTGAGTCCGCAGCAACTTTCTTGCGGCCCGCCTTGGTCCCACCAATTTCCAGCAAATGTTCCTGACTACGGCACCCGGCCGCCTTCAGTTTCGCAGCATAGGTGGGGCCGATCCCCTCTACGTCAGTAAGCTTGGTCATCCAACCTCTCCTCATCGTTTTAAAAAACGGCGTCGGGCTTCGGGCTGCCCCCCCACCGGCGTCTTATGGTAATCAACCCGGATGCGCGCGTAAAACCCACCTGTACGGTGATGTATCTCACAGAATCATCGCTGGCTTGCGGTTAACTTAACGTCAGACTAGTTTTAGTCCGCTACGACGCCTTGGGCGTCACGAATCAGGATGACCGTGCTGCGACTATCTCTTTTACTGGCCTTGCTGGTCTGCGCCAGCGCCCACGGCGATGAATCGCCGCGACAGGATCCGGAAATGCTTGCCCCGGATGCCGTCGACGCACGCCCGTTGCCCGGGGTTTTTGAGGGCATGTTATTCGACCAGACCGGACCGATGACATTATTGGGCGAGGAGATTCCTGCCGGTAGTTATCGTCAATTGAGCTGGTCCGCTACTCAGTTGTTTGAAGGACTGCCGGTCGATACGCCGGTGTTGGTCGTCCACGGCAAACAACCCGGGCCTGTGCTATGCCTGACCGCCGCGGTACACGGCGATGAGCTGAACGGCATCGAAATCGTGCGTCGGGTTCTGCATGGACTACAACCCAGCCGTTTGGGCGGTACGGTCATCGGTGTGCCGATCGTGAATATTCAGGGGTTTCGACGCGGAGACCGTTACCTGCCGGATCGACGCGATTTGAACCGATATTTCCCGGGTTCCAGGAATGGCTCGGCCGCGTCGCGGATTGCCTCGTCGTTCTTCAATAATATCGTCCTGCATTGCGATGCCCTGGTCGATATCCACACGGGCTCATTCGAGCGAACCAACTTGCCGCAACTGCGCGCAGACTTGTCGGACTCGCGTGTCAGTGCACTGGCAGCCCGCTTCGGCGCTACGGTTATCGTCAATAGCCAGCCACCAACCGGATCATTGCGTTATGCGGCCACGATCTCTGGTGTGCCGACTGTGACGCTTGAGGCCGGCGGACCAGAGCAGCTGGAACCCATCGAGGTAACCCACGGGGTCAAGGGCATCGAAACGCTGTTACATGAGTTGGGCATGGTAAATGCCGCGCGACCCTGGAATGAAACCGAAGAGACCTATTACCGCTCTGCCTGGGTGCGCGCCAATAGCGGCGGCATCCTGATTTCCAATATCCAGCTCGGTAGTCGCGTCGAGGAAGGAGAATTGCTGGGGCGGGTCACTGATCCGATTACCAATGAGACCGTTGGGCTCTATGCACCCACCGACGGCCGCATCATCGGTATGGCCAAAAATCAGGTTGTTATGCCTGGCTTTGCCGCCTTCCATCTTGGCGTGGCGGGGCAAAGCCCGGACCTGGTTCAGACCGTCGACGACGAGGACGCCGCCGACAAGTCTGAATGATGCCGCCTTGGCGTTTTAACGGATCACCGGTTTTTGCAATGCGGCAATGCGCTCGTCCAACGGCGGGTGCGTCATGAACAGGCGCCGGAAACCACCGGCACTCAGACCGAAGATCCCCATCGCCGACATCTCTTTCGGTAGCTGACTGGCCTGATGCTGCGACTGCAACCGGCGCAACGCATTCGCCATCTTCGAGGCGCCGGCCAGCCGCGCACCGCCGGCATCAGCGCGGAACTCACGCTGACGCGAGAACCAGGCGACAATCATACTCGCGATAATGCCAAAAATGATCTGCGACACGATGACCGCAATCCAGTATCCAGGACCCACCCCCTGTTCGGTCTTGAAGACGACACGATCCACGATCGTGCCGACGATACGGGACAGGAACACAACAAAGGTATT
>JBCCZN010000055.1:0-14997 GCA_039187375.1 Pseudomonadota bacterium | reverse complement strand
GGTTGGTACACCCAACCGGTGCATCGCTTCACTGAGAATATACTCACGCAACACAGGTCCGAGCCATGACTTGCCATCGCCACCACGTGAAAACGGCGTACGCCCCGAACCCTTGAGCTGCAGATCAAATCGTTCGCCAGACTCAGACAATAGCTCACCTAACAGCACCGCACGGCCATCACCGAGTTGCGGCACAAAGTTGCCGAACTGGTGCCCGGCATAGGCCATCGCAATCGGTTCGCTCCCCGGCAGCGTTGTGCCACCGCTGAATATTCTGGCACGTTGCGATTCGCTACCGAGCGCGTCCAAACCGAGTTCAACGGCAAGTGCGTGATTCCAGGCGAGCAATGACGGTGCGTCAACGGCGTCAGGTGCAACGCTTGCATGAAACGAGTGCGGCAGTGCCGCATAGGAATTATCGAATTGCATGGCTTTGGGATAGTAACGCGGCACAGTGGATTTGCGGTATAAAGCAGCACCGGTATTGAAAGAGTCATCAGTGAATAACGCGTTCAGGCTATATCTCGGCGCCCAGATACTGACGACGCTGGCCTCGACGATGCTCTCCGTCGCCGTCGGCTGGCATATCTACGCCGCCACCGGCAATCCGTTTGACCTCGCCTTGGTCGGTGCCATGCAGATCCTGCCCATTGCCGGGCTGTTCATTGTCTCAGGCTGGGTCATCGACAGTGTGCAACGCAAGCTGATTCTCGTTGCCTGCGCGGTGTTGCAAGGCATTGTGCTGCTAGGCCTCGCCTTGAGTTTGGCCAGCCCGGAGTTCAGTCGGTTGACCGTATTCGGCCTGTTGTTCATCAATGGCATCGCACGCGCCTTTCAGATGCCGGCACGACAGTCTGTGCTGCCCGGGATCGTTACGGATGCGTATCTGTCGCAGGCGGTCGCCATTAGCAGCACGGTCTGGACCGCCGGCGCTACCGCTGGACCGTTCGTCGCCGGACTCATAATCGCTTGGATCGATACCGGCATCTATTGGTTGCTCGCTGCGTTTACATTCGTAGCTGCCTGGATGTGCGTGTTGTTGCCGACGCTGGTGGTGCGTCGCCCGGTTGGCCGTGGCCTTGCTCAACTGCTCGAGGGGGTCCGCTATGTCTGGCGCAACCCATTGGTACTGCCGGCCATCTCGCTCGATCTCATCATCGTCTTCGCAGGCAGTGTGGTTGCACTGCTGCCGGTCTACGCGATCGATATCCTGCAGGTGGGACCCGAGGCGCTCGGGCTGATGCGTGCCATGCCAGCTGCCGGCGCAATGATTGCCGGCGTCATTTTGACCCGCATGCCCGACATGCGCCCAGCCGGGACGTTGCTGTTCGCCGCGCTCGCAATGTTCGCGGTATCAATTATCGTCTTCGCATTCTCTGGCAATCTGTGGTTGAGCCTGGTGGCGCTGTTTGTGTATGGCGCAACCGACATGGTTAGCGTCAATGTGCGCATGTCAATTATCCAACTGGCGACACCCGACTCACTGCGCGGGCGCGTCAACTCGGTCAACTCGTTGTTTATTGCGACATCAAATGACGCTGGCGATTTTCGTGCTGGTGCGGTAGCAACGGTACTCGGACCGGTCACGACCGTCATGCTCGGTGGCGTCATGGCCGCCGTCGTCACCGTGGGTGGGTTCATACTGGCACCCACGCTGCGGCGTCTGCAGCGTGTTACCGACGCCCGGCACGACGCCGAGTCGTCGGCTTAGCCGCTTACACCTCGACCTTGTGCATCAGCGTTAGATATTTCTCGGCCTTATCGCAGAGGAATGTCAGCACCGTCTTGATCTGCGGATACCGTCGCTTAACCTCGCGTGCGGCAATAAGGTTTGCCCCGGAGCTGGGTCCGACGAAAAGGCCACGCTCTTTGGCAAGCTCATAGGCGCAATCGATGGCGTCATAACCCGACACATCAATGATGTCGTTAACCTCATGCCGATGCCGTTCATAAATCGTCGGCACAAACCCGTCTGCAATGCCCTCGATTTTGTGATCGGCAACCATGCAGCACTCGATAATACGGCTCTCGCTAGGCTCCATAGCAAACGACTTCAAATTCGGGTTGTGGCGCTCACGCAGGCCTTTGGTGACACCGATCAACGTACCGCCGGTGCCGACCCCTTGAACCACTGCATCAATCGTCACGCCTTCCGGGATCTGCTTCAGGATTTCATCAGTAAGCCAGGTGCGGTTTTCTTCGACGTTCCATTCGTTATCGAACTGTGCCGGATTGTAATAACCCTCCTGCGCACCGAGCCGTTTGCTCTCCTCGAGTGCCTCATCAACCTGGAAGTGACCGACAAATCGAATCTCGGCGCCGAAACCCTTGGAGATTTGCATACGCTCAGAAGAGTATCCGGCGGGTAACAACACCAGCATCTTGTAGCCCTTGACCGCTGCGATCATGCTCATCGCGTTACCGGTGTTGCCGGAGGTCGCCTCGACAATCGTATCGCCCGGCTTTAGCAGTCCTTCGCGCTCCGCCTGTTCGATCATGAACGATGCCATACGCGCCTTGATCGACCCTGATGGATTGAGGTATTCGCACTTGGCGATAATGCCCTCTTCGAGCGTGATCAATGGCGTATCGCCAATGGCATCCAGAATGGTGTTGACGTAGGTCATTTGCAGCCCGCCCCCGCTAAGACTGAGAGTATTCAGGACGAGAGGATAACGCGCTTTGCGTCACTATGTGCGCTTTGTCATTTGTCTTGCGACGACAACGCTTGACGCACCGCACCCGCGCACTGCTCAACGCTCACACGGTCGATCGGTACACCGCCGGTGGGTGCACAATCAGGTGGCTGAATGATCGTTACCGGTGCCGAAAATATGGGGCCCGTGCGCACCGGATTCGTGGGGCCGAATATTGCCACTACGGGGGCTCCCAACATGTTAGCCAGGTGCATACCACCGGTGTCGTTGCAACAGACCACTCGACAGGCCGCAAGCTCATCGCAAAATGCCGCCAGGTTGGTCTGACCCGCGCGATTGCGCACGCGTTCCGGATCAAATCCATCGACGACTTGATCGGTAATCTCACGATCGCCCGGCGTGCCAAACAGGACAATTTCGGTATTGGTATCGGCAGATAGCAGCGCATCCACCAACTGACGCCAATGCCCGACGGGCCAGCGCTTCTCCGGCGAATTCTCTGACCCACATATCAGACCGATGCGCAGCGTATCTTGATCATTCGCCGCTGTGCCCAAAGGACGGAAATCGAACTCGGTCTGCCAGCCAAAGTGCCGCATCATCTGCTGCCAAATCACCGTTTGATGCACTTGCGCTAAATCGGTGTCCTTTGGTACGCGATAGGCATCGGTCAGCAGCGGTCTAAAGCGACCCGGACGAACGGCTGCAAAACGACGACGCGCACCGGACATGGCGGCTTCCATATCACCGCGCAAAGAGTGCGTGAATAACAAATAGTGCTGCGGCATCGGCGTACACAGGCGTTTGAACGCCCGGTAGTAGCCAAGCCCCTTATCTGGCAGCGCGATGAACCGCTGCCCGATATCGAATCGCTCGATGAGTGGTGCAAAACCAGTGCGACCGACTAGCGTCAAGGTGACATCAGGAAGCTCGGCGCGCAACGCACGCAGCGCCGGCAAAGCCATCACGACGTCACCGAGCCAGTTCGGCAGTCTGACCCAGAATTCAGTTGAGGAAGATGTGGAAAGTTCGGCAGTCATGCTGGTTTCGCAAATCGCCTGATGTCGTGATTAAGCCTAAAGCGACTATTCTAATGAAAACAGCGCTTGAGCGAGACGCCAGTTTAGTGGGGCACGAAACGACGGACGTGCTGTGCGACGATTTCCGGATGCTCTTCCTGAGGCAAAAATGCACACTTTGAGACGCGGTGAAAACCGGAGCATGTAGGCATTGAGGACGCCATGGCCTCCCCCAATACGCACGGAAAGGTCACGTCGTCCGCGCCCCAGACAAACAACACGGGTGACTGGAGTCGAGCGTGAATGTCGGGCAGCGCGTCCACCGCAGCAAAATCCAGGCCGGTCAAATACCGAACCATGCCCTCAAATCTGGTTGGGTGTTCAAACCAATAATCGGCAAACAATGATGCGAACTCTCCCTCTATGGCCGACAGATTGGAAAAGGCGCCGCCGAATCCCATTGCCGATCGCCGGAATGACTTCGCGCTTAAGAGTATTTGCATCACCAACCGGCTTCCCGGCAATTTCAGTAATCGCTGGTACATCGGGATGAATGGCGGCCGATGGTTGGGCATTTCGGTGTTTAAGAGCACTAATCGCCTCACCCGGTCACCCGCAGTACTTGCCGCCAGTCGCGCGATGGTTGCGCCGGTATCATGAGCTAGGATACTGAAGTCGCCAATCCCCAATTGATCGGCCCACTCGAGTAATCGATCGGCGTGATGTTCGAAGTTCATGCCGGTCGCCGGGGTCATCCGCCCATCGAAGGCCATGCCAACCGAATTGAAGCTGTAGCAGGTGAATGCGTCAGCGAGTAACGGCACGACTTTTCGGAACGTCGCGCGATGAAAGGGCCAACCGTGCAACAAAAACAGCGCTGGCCCAGTACCTGTGATGTCTACATCAATGCGATGGGCATTGTCGCTTGTTCGCATTCTTATGCTCCCGTATCAACGACTGAGCCTAAAAACAAATCAGCCAAGCAGTTTTCTTTTTTGGGCAATGATAACGGCACGCGACCGGTTGTTGACACCTAGCTTCAAAAACAACTGCTTGAGGTGAAATTTCACAGTGTTCTCGGTCATATCAAGCGCTCTAGCAATTTGCTTGTTGGAATAGCCTTGCGCTAACTCCTGCATGACCTCCCTCTCCCTATTTGTGAGCACCTCCTCCGGATGAGACTCGTTATCTCGATCACGCAACTGCTGAAGTAGATTATTGATAAATCCATTTACCAAACTACCTATTTGGAGTGTTCTCCGGCGACGGTATACGTCCGTTAGCAGTGGTTCTATTCTGTAGGCCAATTGGCGGAATGGCCCAAAAATGCCCTCGTTCACACAATTCGATACAGCTTGAATAAGCGCATCGCATGCCGCCTCATCTTGATTAGTCGAACTAAGCGCCATGGCTTTCAAGAGCAACGCCTCGACTTGATGAACCAGGTGATTATTCTCGAGGGCCACTGCGTGTAGGGTCTCGCTGAAGCCCACGGCCTCTTCCGCTCGGCCGGTGTCTATCGCAAGTAATCCAACGGCATACCAATAAATATGGTGCGAATACCAATTACGGTAATGATCAGCTCTCTGACGACTTATATACTCCGAATCGCATGTGTCTAGTTTCGCTTGCGCACGCTCTGTTTCTCCCGCTAAGCACAATAACCAAACTTCTTTTGCGTACAAAAGATCGGCCAAGGCGCGAAGCTCAATTGAATCGGCTTTCTTTTGACCGCGCTGAATGAAAGATAGCGCGGCTTCTAGTCCCCCTTCTTCATACGCAAGCGTCGCTGTCGTGTCATAGGCGACACTGTAAATATTGAACCAGCCATCCTCTTGCTCAATATTTGCAAGATTCTCTTCTGCAACCGATAGACTCGGTAACCGCTCACTCGTGAGGTGTTTTGCACTGATCACAAGTACTTTCGCCATCGCTGTCGACGTACTATCAACGCCAAAATTTTCTTCGGCTAACTCCCGCGCATCTTCTAGTGTCGCAATGGCCGAACGCAGCGCACCCAAGTGAAATTCTGCTTGTCCAAGGTGCAAATAAGAATAGGCAAGACCAATTAAATTATGCGACTCGCGTGAATGAAACTGAGCAAGCTTTGCGTACTCGTAGGCACGCTGAAACTCACCGGTTCGTATCGCGACCACACTGACACCTGTCGATATCAACAACAGTGCTAGATAATCCTGTGCTGAAATGTCGGCGACATCATCTACATAGCGTCGCAAGCAGGCTCTGGTGGTGTTGTGATCTGCGTATACCGCCATGATGATGTCGAGATTTTTTGCATCGCGTCGAAGCTTTGCGGTTCGCTCCGATTTATCGACCAGCGCGGTCGCATACCGTTCTTTAAAGTCCTGGTGGCGCCGATTTGCTCTTACGACTTCGCCATTTCGAACGATGCGATAAATATTCGCTAATTCAAGTCGCGGAAAATCTGCAATTTTGTTGCTCGGAAAGTGCTTTACGACCCGATTCAACAGATCTGAACGACCGGCAAATACCAACTCCCAACCGCCCGCCGCAATGATAAAGCGGGCGGCTTTGTCGGTGTCGTCCGCCTCACATGCGTGCCGGGTCGCTTTACTGAGCCTGCCACGATCCATGTACCAGTCGGCCGCTCTGCTATGCACGGTGTTGAGTCCATCCGGGTCAGAGCTATGAAATTCGTTGCGAAGAAACTCCGATAACAAATTATGATATCGAAATGTCTCACGCTGCCCATGACCGTGAGAGATCAGCAAGTGCCACTGGTTGATACGACTCAGCAACTCGTTAGAGTTTTCACGTGCGCAGACAAAGTCACATATTGCTGAATCGAATTCATCCAGAATCGATGTTTGCAAAAGAAACAACTGCAGCTCCTCCGGCAGCTGCACGTAGATCATTCGCGTAAAGAACTCAGCAATGTCATCTCCTGCGGCTGAAACATCGCCGACAATCTGCTCTTGTGACTTGCCGTTATCAATCCAGAATCGTGCGAGTTGCAGTGCAATAGGCCAACCTTCTGTTTTGACGTATATCGACTGCAAACTTGTTGAGTCAATATGCGGTGCAAATAACTCCTGGGCTTCATCGAACGCAAAACGAAGTGCTTCTTGATCCACCTCTCTCACAATACCCTGCGCCTTTAGCATCGCTGTATTCATATCGGCGCGTTGCCGCATGCTAATGACAAGTTGTGTTGAAGAGGGCAGATGCACCATGACCTGCTCTAACACATGATTGACTTCATCCGAAGAAATAGAATGATAGTCGTCCAGAAAGACAATCACTTCGGCTGGATGATTGGCAAGGCACTCAAGGATCATTGAGACCACTGCCGACAGGTTCAGTTCGACAAGCTCTTGCTCAGCTAATTGACCCAACGTGCCTGTATCAACTCCCGAGTATGCTAGAGATCGAATCAGGTGCGATAAGAAAATTCGCGACTCAGCAAAATCGTTCTGGAGATTAAGCCATACGGTTGTGCTACCGGCCTCCTGCAAGTGCTGAAACCACTGCTTCATGACCGTAGATTTTCCAAATCCCGCAGGGCCATAAAGTAATGTGATGGGTCGCAGAGGTTGCGATCCCAGAAGGGTCAGAAGAGTCGTGCGTTGAATGGATCTGAAGAAAGCTCTTGGCGGCTTGTAGGTTGCTTCAACCAACGGACCTGCAGTTGGCGAATTGTAGACTTCATCGTTCACGATACTTCGACAAGAACCAGTAGGTAATCGATGCAACAACAATAGCATCGAGACCTGGGATTCCGGTAATAAACATCAAGTTACGTGCTGTGGTCAGGGCGACGACAAACCCGGCTGTCCAAGCGACGAACGCCGGCAAGGAAATTACTGGAAGCGCATCTATCGCAGCCACATCATACTGCTGTCTTTTCACTAAAAAGAAGTCGGAAATATAGATGCCCGCAATCGGCGGAATTAGAGTGCTTAATAGGATCAGAAACTCTATGAAATACTCAATGATCCCAATGGCTCCCAGCGCGGTCCCAAGTGCTCCAGATACCAGAGCCAATGCCCATTTTGGAACACTCGGCAACATCGCTGAGAGTGCGAGCGAGTTTGAGTATAGATTGTTGGCATTGCTCGTCCAGGTTGCAAATGCGACAACAATAGTCGCGACCATGCCAAGCCCCAACCCCAACACGGTGATCACGAAATCATCATTGCCAGTGGCAATCGCCGGAACCGCGGCAAGAAAGAGAACCAGTGGGTAACCGACTCCAAAACCGAAAACAGATGCGATGACCGCATGCCCCGACGATTTCGCGTAGCGACACATATCTGGCAGCATCGTCACACCAACCATAAAGCCACCCACGGCAGCAGAAATCGCTGTACCGATACCCAACGCGCCGGTGGATTGGCGGTCTGCATCGAATGAGCCACTCATTCCGTCAATTGTCCGCAATAACACGATCAGCATGAATATCAGCAATACCGGAACCGCGATCAGTGACAGCGAATCCAGAGCTTTGAACCCGATTGCAGCGGTCAGCGTCATAATCAACCCGCCACTGACAATGTAGAATTCGCGGGATAACTGAGTGCCAAATAGATCTGCGGAAGACGCCTGGATAGCGTCAGCAAATACTTCTGTCGTTACTCCAAACCAACCCAACAATGAAACAGCGATGACGGTGTTGACCGCGTACGCGCCACGGGTCCCGAATGAAAATTGAATGATCATTGCAGTGGACAAGTTTGTTTTCGCTGCAACGACACCTGCGAAGGAGCCGACAACGGAGACGATTGCCGCAGCCGCAAAAAAGACAATGCTTGCTGATGTAATGCCAACTGAATTGCCGATTTGTGCACCAACCAGAAACGCGGGGATGGTAATCGCAACACCGATAATAATGATCGCGATACGCCAGCCATTTGTCGTCCGGCCGTCTGGAACCGGTGCGCGTGCGAAATCAGCGGTTAACTCATCTAGCTTCGACATGCAGCTTTCTACTTGGCGCGCAGTAGAGAGGTAGCCTGCGCATCGATGGCCCATGTTCCAGCTTTTTTGATCAGGCTGACTCCATACGTCTCGGCAGCTTGCTCAACGGTAAGAAAATCGTTGCTAACATCTTTCAAGACCGCATGGGTATCCCGCTCATAGGGATTTCCCCAGCCACCACCGCCGCCGGTGACGACCTCATAGACCGTATTCTTTGGGTAGGGTCCCAGTGCGCCTTGACGTTCTCGATAGACGATAGGGTTATTCGAATCTGGATTTATAGTGAGGTTGCCTGGCTTACCATCCCCGCCGCCTTGTACGCCCGCGGCGCTGGTGTCCTTTGTATTTTCAATGACAAAATTCAGGGAGAAATCATCGGCGAGCATGGTGACTTTTTTGCGAACACCGAATCCACCCCGGTGGGCACCATGGCCAGCCATGTCTGTCGCAAACTCGAGCGATTCGACACGAATTGGATGACGGGTTTCTAATACTTCCACCGGGTTATTCGGAAGATCGCCATTCCCGACCAGCTGATTGGTAACACCGTCATCATTAAAGAGTGCACCATTACCGCCGTGTAATGCGTCACTGACGACCGTCGATTCGTTTTCGTCATCACTCTCTTTACCGAGAAATGCGCCTGTCAGCATATAACAACCCGCCGGTATTTTATCTGGAACGACATCAGCCAGACATCGAAACGTCAGCTCCATAAGACAACCAACGATATAGCCGTAGGAGTCTGTCGGCGCAGGCCATGACGGATTGACAAGACTATCTTTCGGCAAGTCGTCATATTCGATACACATCGCATGCCCTGCATTACACGGATCCAGCGGCATCAGAATACCCTTGATCGACGAAGCGAGAATCCCTTTGGTACACGGCGCAGGTAGGTTAATCGGGCCCATTGCCACCGGGCTCGTACCATCGAGAGAGAAGCGGATGGAATCATCCTGGATAGTCGTTTTCAAACACACCAGGAAATCACCGTCACGATTGATGCCGTCGAAATCCATACGTATGGAAGCAGAGTGCGTACCGTTAGGTAGCGCCGAAATCGCTTTTGACATCGCCGTATGGGTTTGCTCGATTACCGCGCTCATTGCTCGATCAACGACTTCGCGTCCGTATTTTTCGCATAACTCACGAATTCGAATACTACCCTGCCGACAGGCCGCCACTTGCGCCTCAAGATCGCCTCTCACAATTGTTGGCACTCGAACGTTGCAATCGATGAGATCCCAAAGCGCTTCATTGATGACACCACGTTCTATGAGTTTTTGATGCCTGAAACAAAGACCCTCTTGATAGGTGTCGGTCGTGTCCGGACACCAGCCGCCCGGTATTTTCCCACCAACATCTGCCCAATGCGCAGCGGACCCACAGAATGCAACAAGCTCTCCTTCGTGGAACACGGGCATATATACGTTGGTGTCCGATATGTGAGTCCCGGTTTCAAAAGGATCGTTGACGATTAATACATCCCCATCACTTAGATTATCGCCCCACCTTTTGATCCCTTGTCGGACGGCATGGGGAAACGCCTGACTAAAGACCATCACCCCTGGCATTTCAGACCACATATCCCCTGTTGGCGACATCACCGTGATACTGAAATCTTGCACCTCGTACAGCAGTGGGTTGTACGCTGTGCGCACCAACGTCGTTGCCATTTCATCGGCAATCGAAACGAATCGATTGCGGATAATTTCATTCAATACAACATCAGTGTTATTCATAATTAGTGTCCACCACTTGAGATAGGCGACTGAGTCAAAATCAAGTTTCCAAATTCATCGCAACGACAATTCCAACCCGGTTTGATTATCGTTGTCGTCGTCCACTCTTCCACAATCGCTGGCCCGGCAACAGACTCATCTACACCAATGGTGTGTCTATCGAGGACAGCTGTCTGTATTGGCTTGTCTGACGAGCCGAAATAGACGCCACGATGCCGAATTTTTTGAGACTCAATATGCTCTGGAGCGGTGAGCGTTGGCGTTGGAATCTTGCCAACCGCTCGACATCGAATAGAAACCAACTCGATGTCCGCATCTGCGGAACCATGACCATAGAGCTTTCTGTGTGATTCGACGAAATCAGCGCGCACATTTTTGAGCATCGCTTCGCTGTCCAACCACTGCGCTGCCAATTCGATACTGATTGTGTATTCCTGGTTTCTATACCTAAGGTCAAAACGCCTCAACAAGTCGATGTCGGAGCGCTCAAACCCATATTCCTCGATCGCACCTACTGCTTCGGAGGTTAATTCAGACAGCATCGCCTGGATTTGCGAAGCACTCGTTTCGTCAAATACCTGTACTTTGGTTCGAACCCGATCTTCCACATAGTCCGCTGCAAGAATACCCCAAGCTGAAAAGGTAGCCGGCGAGCTAGGAACTATCACGGTCGGCACTTGCAGCTCTTCAGCTACAGCACAAGCGAACACTCCGCCACCGCCACCATAAGCCAATATGACGAACTCGCGCGGATCGAGACCACGTTGCACAGTTTTAGTGCGAATCGTATTGGCCATATTGGTTTCAGCAATTGACACAATGCCTCGCGCCGCTTCCATCACACTGATTCCAAGTGGCGTCGCAATTTTCTTTCGAATTGCCGACTCAGCAGCAGACAAATCGAGTATCATTCGACCACCCAGAAAGTACTCTGGATCAAAACATCCAAGCACTAATTGTGCGTCGGTTATCGTCGGTTCCGTACCACCATTGCCGAAACAAACCGGGCCAGGTGAAGCGCCTGCGCTGCGCGGTCCCACCTGAAGTCCATTGCGATGATCTAACCAGGCAATGGACCCACCGCCTGCCCCAATCGATACGACATCAATCTGGGAGGCCAATATTGGACGACTTGCTATTTCAGTCTGACTTCTTTCCAACACGCGACCATCGTCAATAATGGCGACGTCATAGGTTGTGCCACCAACATCGGTACAAATGATGTTCTGGTAGCCAAGCTGGTCGCACAGCGCTTTCGCTCCAATGACGCCGCCTGCGGGCCCCGACATCAGTGTTCGAATCGGTTTTTCGGATGCGGTATGCAGGTCGGCGGCACCGCCATTAGACTGCATGACCGCGATAGAATTGGTGTAGTTAACTTTCGCCAGCTCTTGTTCGACGCCGGTCAAATAGTCCTTTACGACTGGCTTTACAAAGGCGTTCAACACCGTTGTAGACGTCCGCTCGTATTCCCGCCACTCCGGTGCGATGTCATGTGAAACGGAAACGGGTAAGTCCGGATAGCGCCTGGCAATTTGCTGACGCGCCTGCTCCTCGTGCAGTGGATTGGCGTAGGCGTGAATGAATGTGATGGCCACAGCATCGACACCGCTGGACACGAGAAAGTCGACCTCTCGATCGACTTGCTCAAGATCAAGCTGCTTTAATACCTTTCCATCAAAGGTCATACGCTCGTCGACTTCACGCCGAAACTGTCGCGCTACGACCGGCTCCGGTCCACGTGCGGTAAAGTTGTAGACGGGCTTTCTGCCGCCTCGCCCCATTTCCAGCACATCACGAAACCCTTTGGTGGTAATGAGGCCAACCTTGGCGCCGACCTCCTGCACCAGAGCGTTGACCGCAACAGTCATACCATGAAATATCTGCGTTACATCTCTGGGATTGAGATCAAAGCTGTTGAGACCCTTAACAAATTGCGTCGGCAACTGATCCGGAATCGAAGCGACTTTCTCAATCTTGATCTTGCCGGTATCGGTATCGACGACGACAAAATCCGTAAAGGTACCGCCCATATCTACGGCAACCCGGTATCTGTTTCCCATACCTGTCTCCACGCCCACACTCTGGCGAGCCGTAAGAATGTTTTCGAGTGAATTTCGGCTAGAATCGGTAGTCGACTCTCACACCGTAGAAACCCTCTGGGCTGGGAATTCTGATATTGGCATCCGGGCCAAACGTGTCGGCACCCGCCTGCAATGGAAATCGCTCATCCAAGATATTGTTGCCGTAGGCACTGAGAGTTAAATTCTCCAGCTCCAAAGCAATCCGCACGTTCACAAAGTCCTTCTCTGGCACTAGCAAAGTGTTGCCAGCATCCCAATAAACTTCGCCACGACGATTGTAGTCACTACGTATTAACAACACGGCGTCGTTAAATACTGACCATTCGTACTGCAGGCCAAGGTTGAAATCGGTTTCGGGTACTTGCACAACCGTATTGCCATCGTTCAAACCGGTACCGTTAAAGTCGTCAATCGTTGCGTCCAAAACACCCAGTCCTGCGTTCACGGACAAGCCACCGAATCGACCGATTAGCTCAAGCTCAACACCATTGATGGTGGTGTCGTTGTAGTTGGTAACGACCTGAGTCGGCGGATTGCCAACTGGAAAAAATATTTGTGCGTCTTCGGATTGGATCCGAAACACCGATCCCGTGAAGAGAATGCGACCGTCACTTAACTCCGACTTGAACCCAAGTTCATAGCTATCGACATTTTCGTCTTCGAAAACCAATCCGCCACCGTTAAATCCGCCGCTTCTAAATCCTTGGGCGAAAGTGGCGTAGGTTTGTAGACCGTCGGTCCAGTCATATGAAACGGATAATTTGCCCTGTAGCGCGTCGAAATCGGCAGACTCTTCGACAATGACTTGGGGTGTCGTGACAGGCACGAAAACCACAAAGGTCGGACCAATAACAGACCTGACGGATCGCTTGTCCTCGTCGTAGCGCAGTCCAACGCTGAGTTCCAGCTTGTCGCTCAGATCGAAGTCTAGCTGACCGAAAATAGCGGTAGATTCACTCGTCTGATCATCGAGTGTGCTCACTAATGGCAAGCCGGCTGCAATCGCACCCATACCGTCGTCGTAAGGGATAACGAGTCCGTTGAAGATATCGCGATCTTGATAGAAAACACCGACTAACCAATCGAAGCTGCTGTCCTGGTTGGATGTGAGTCGGAACTCCTGATTAATCGCTTTGATCTCACGCGGAATATTTTGCAGCAAGAACGGAGCATTGGAGAAATCCGCCTCCCCAAAAATGAAGTTGTCGACATCGCTGTAGCCCGTTACCGAGGTGAATGTTCCAAAGCTTGTTTCATAATCAAACTTCGCACTCACCTCAATCAGATCACGCGATGCGGTCAATGCGGTACTGCGAGAGAGTGAGCTGCCATAGGCACTGTCGAATCCGGCTCTTGATACGATTTCAGAGGATAGGCTTCCGGCTTCAGTGTCGATGTAGTTGAATCGCAGATTGAACTCCAGCTGATCTGACAACAACATTTGCAATCCGAGTCGAGCGGTAATCTCCTCGTAGGGATCGGCCTCGTCCCTGTTCAAACTGGTTGGCCCCTCTTCGATCAGTCCATCGAAATTTCGATAAGACACCGCTGCCGTATAGTAAGCGGAACCCTCTTTCAGGGGACCGGATACGGCACCTGAAAGGCGAAGATCGTTGCCGCTACCGTATCCAGCTGATAGGCGACCTGAGACATCTTCTGTTGGTTTTTTGGTGGTGATATTAATGGCGCCACCAATGGCATTGCGGCCGTACAAAGAGCCCTGCGGGCCGCGTAGCACCTCGATTTGCTCAATATCGACTAATTCCTGATTCATAAAGCTCGGGTCGGAAACCTGTACGCCATCGACGATCATTGCGACAGGCACCTCGGCATTCTGAGCTGTAATCAACCCTCGAATAGACAGATTGATCTGTCCAGGTTCAAACGTTGTATTAAAGCTGAGGTTTGGTGTTTGTGCCGCGAAGTCTTGGAAGTAGACAATATTGGCGTCCTCTACGGCGTCTGCAGTAAATACGGTTATCGACTCGGGAACTTCGGCAAAGCTCTCGGAGCGCTTGCGCGCGGTCACGACAATTTCATCAAGTGTTTCCTGGCTCCATGCTGTTGTTGTCAGCATATCGACCGCCAAAAGCGCTGTGACACTTGAAATACACAACAGGTAAGTTCTTGATCTCTCCAACATCACGGTCCCCTCCGTTCTTGCAGTTTCGAGATACCTTGAGCGAATCTGTATCGCTCCTGGCTACAATTTTGTTATTTGACGTGATTGAGTGTACGGAGGCCGTTCGCCTCTAGATATCACCCGAACGGGTAGGACGGATATCTCAGGCGTGGCGCGCTCTTAGTCACAGACAGTGCCTATTGTCTGAATTCGTCACCGTCGAGCGTTTTTTGGTCACGCTGCACATTCGACAGATAGTCGATAAGGAAATCTAAAAATACACGCACTTTCGGTGATACGTGGTGACTCTTTGGATAAACGGAAAACAATCCGGCACTGCTGTCGACCTGCCCTCGCAAGAGCTCAACTAATCTCCCGGATGCCAGCTGATCGCGCACGAAAAAGTCCGGT
>JBCCZN010000054.1:0-15017 GCA_039187375.1 Pseudomonadota bacterium | reverse complement strand
TTGAATGGCAAGATCGCACTCACGAGTTCGCTGCCGAACGTGAGATTCAGGCTGTCGTCGATGCCGCGCGCGGTGGTGATTTGTCTCGCAGAATTGACCCGACTGGAATGCACGGGTTTCTCCGGCAGTTCTCAGACAGCGTCAACGAACTCATTCAGGCGGTTGAGCAGATTTTCGGCGAGACGGGCAGCGTACTCGGTGCACTGGCGCAGGGAGATTTGACGCAGAGGATTGAAGGTGACTATGCGGGTAGGTTCCTGCAGCTCAAGAGCGATATCAACGCCACCGTCGAGCGTTTGACGGATGTTCTGACCCAAATTAAATTGGCTTCGGATTGGGTCAAGACCGGTTCTTCCGAGATTTCGCAGGGCAACACTGATCTTAGTCAGCGCACTGAAGAACAGGGAAGTAGTTTGGAAGCGACGGCCGCGAGCATGCAGTCGATGACCGATGCGGTTAGGCGTAATGCAGACAGTGCTGCCGAGGCGAACTCGTTGGCATTGGCTTCCAGTGCACAAGCGCAGCGTGGTGGTCAGGTTGTCAACGAGGCGATTGCGGCAATGGCAGAAATCGATGCATCGAGTCGTAAAATTGGCGACATCATCGGCGTAATCGATGAAATTGCGTTTCAGACCAATTTGCTTGCACTGAATGCGTCGGTTGAAGCGGCACGGGCTGGTGAGCAGGGTCGTGGCTTTGCCGTGGTGGCGAGTGAGGTACGCAATCTTGCTGGTCGAAGTGCTACCGCAGCCAGAGAGATCAAAGCGTTGATTGGGGATTCGGGCAAGAAGGTCAACGACGGTTCAAGACTGGTGAATCAATCCGGTGAGACGCTCAAGCAGATCGTCGAGGGAATCCAGAAGGTCACTCAAATAGTCGGTGACATCGCCTC
Source organism: Pseudomonadota bacterium (assembly GCA_039187375.1). Lineage (GTDB taxonomy): Bacteria > Pseudomonadota > Gammaproteobacteria > Steroidobacterales > Woeseiaceae > CALBPI01. The sequence goes on along the minus strand of JBCCZN010000054.1, from coordinate 14,125 downwards.
GGCTAGCCAGCAACAGTCCAGTGGCATCGACAAGGTCAATGCAGAAGTGTCACAGATGGACAAGCTTACTCAACAAAATGCGGCTTTGGTTGAGCAAGCCGCTGCCGCCAGTGAAGCCATGGGGGAGCAGGCAGAATCACTAGATCAACTGATGGCGTTCTTTACTGTTAGCGGTCAGCGGGATTTGCCAGTCGCGCAACAATCAGCGAAATCGGAACCCGCAACAGGAGATCCGCTGACGACAGTGCCGCCGTTACCGCCCGGTGGTATTGAGCGAAGGGCCGCAGATCGGGTATGGGCCAATAGCAGGGTGCAGAAGTTGGCTAATGGTGTGGATGATCTGGGTGATGGTGAGCAGTGGTCCGAGTTTTGACGCCATGAGGTGTTGCGACCCCCTACCGATGCGACTCGGCGGTCGGTCGTGCTGTCACGCTGTGAGCTAAAGTCCAAGTGACATTCGTCGATATATTGAACAGTTGAAACTCGGACAATTCGCAGCCGAATCTCGAGGAAGTTAGCTATATGAAAATTCTGGTCGTAGATGACAGCGCGGCAATGCGAATGATGGTCGTCAGGACACTGCGGCAGGCGGGTTTTGGCGGAAACGATGTGACGCAGGCGGAGGATGGTGCGGTCGCATTGGAGATGATTCGTGCCAGCACGCCCGACCTAGTACTCGCCGATTGGAACATGCCGAATATGACTGGAATCGAACTTTTGAAGGTGTTGCGAGAAGAGGACAACAATAGCGTCGATTTCGGATTCATCACAACCGAATCAACGACTCAAATACGTAAAGTCGCGAAAGAGGCGGGTGCTCAGTTTTTGATTGCAAAGCCCTTCACCGTCGAATCTTTCGAAAAGGTGTTGGCTACTGTGCTTTCCTGAGTGGCTATGACGGAAAAAAACATGACTAATTTTGTAGTACCTACAGTTGAGGATATTCAGTCACTGTTGTCGATCATCGTTGGCGAAGGACTTGATGTTAAAGAGATCGATAGTGATCCATCGAGTGCGATGCTGACGGCCACGTACATAGATGATTCGAATGTGCTAGTAGGATTGTGTGGCGCAGACATTCATCTGGCGGCCTATTTGTCAGCGGCATTGTCGTTATTGCCTAAGCCGGTTGCTGATGAGCAAATTAAAGCCGGTGAGCTGAACGAGCAGTCGGCAGCGAATTTTTATGAAGTCATGAACATCTGCTCGAAGCTATTCATGTCCGATGAGTCAGCACATCTCCGACTGGATAAAACGCTGCTTGGCGCCGATGCGCAGGCCCCAGTGGATGAGCTCAATGGCGAAGCAGTCCACAAGACGTACAGCATGGAGATACCAAACTACGGAAACGGCATCATCAGTTTCGCGGTGACGTGACCGACAGAGTGTGTCAGCCACGTCACCGCACAGTTCGCAGAAATTGGTGGTGAGATTATTCCTGTCTTTCTGAATTGCGTCGGTCGAGCTCGTCCTCGACGATCTCCAAGTCGCCATAGGTGACATAGCCCTTCAGGTATTCGGACCGTTGTTCGATACGTCTTTCAATCCGTGCACAGAATCGACTGCCATCTTCACCGTTGAAATCCGTGCCATTCGCATAGTAGACACGCAGATTGAGTGCTTCGCGGCCCTGACAGCCTTTGCGACGCGACCCGGTAGACTCGCGAATGCGCAATTCATCGCGTCGAATCAGTCGCACTACCAGTGCACGATCGCCGTATTCCTGTTTGAGTGCATCGGCTGAATCTTTTGCACGCGCCAGCGCCGGGCCAGTCAACTGTGACTGCATGCGTTGGCTTTGTTTGACAATTTCGTCATGGCCGCGTTCTGCAGCCAGCACATACCAAGCGAGCGCTTTTTCCTTGTTAGCCGCCGTACCCATGCCGTTTTCAATCATGTGAGCGACCATGTACTGCCCGTATTTGTCGCCCATAGGGGCCAGCTCTTTCTGGTAATACCACAGCGCTTCCTTGTATTTCCCTGCGTCATACAAGGCGTCGGCTTTTTTCTGAATCTTCACCACTTTGGGGGTCGGTGTTTCGCCGGGAAATGCGAGTTGCGATGCGGTTACGGACTCCGCGTATGCCAATGCCAGGCAAACGATCAGAGAAGGCCAAAAAAGGTGAATACGGCGCATTTGCTGCATCCTTAGCTGATGAACCTGTAATCAAGCTATCACAATGGGATGGTTCTTTCATGAACCCAATCACGTCAATTTGAACCCATTTGTTTGGCGCTAATGTGTACGATCGTACCGGGAGAGGCGTTTTCGCCTGGGGTAAGTGCATGCTTTTAAGAATCTTATTCGTAGCGGTTGCCTGTTTGTGGCAATGCCACGCCGCTGTCGCGCAGGTCCCGACAGCATTGGTCGGCGGACGTCTGATAGATGGGTATGGACATGCGCCTATTGCGAATAGCGTGATTTTAATCCGCGATGGGCGTGTCGAAGCGGTCGGCACCCTCGACACCTTGGCCGTGCCGGATGATTACGCGATTGTCTCGCTGGAGGGCCGGGATGTGCTGCCGGGTTTGTGGGAAGCGCATGCGCATTTGATGTTGACCGGGCATGCGGATTATCCCCACTGGCAGCGAGCCTATCCGGAGCGCTTCGCGTCGGAGATCATGCCAGCAAGCGCGGCGCAGTTATTGATGGCAGGCGTCACATCAGTGCGAGATCTCGGTGCACCGCTGGCCGCATCGCAGTCTTTGAAGCGGCGCGTGGCATCAGGTCAATTGCCAGGGCCGCGTCTGTTCATGTCAGGTCCATTTTTGCAGGCCGAAGTCGATGCATGGCAAAGCGGTTATCGCTGGGCTGTCACCAATGTTCGCCAGGCGAAGGCGGCGGTGCGGCGGTTGCATGAATCGGACATGGATATCGTCAAACTGATCGACCAGGACAAGATGTCTCTCGCGGTGGCGCAAGCGGTCGTCGATGAAGCGCATGCGTTGGGCATGAAGGTCATCGCCCATTCGCACCGGCCGAATGAGATTCGTGTCGGTCTGAAAATCGGCGTCGACAATTTCGAGCATACTGGCCTGACAACCGCGCCGGAATATCCACCGGATGTGATGGCGGCGCTGAAAGAGCGCACGGCCACCGGGCGAATTGCCGGTGGGCCGCTGTTCTGGACGCCGACGGTTGAGGGTTTGTGGAATTTCGATCGAACCGTAGCCAACCCGGAGAAGCTGGACGACCCGTGTTGGCAGCGCGGCCTGGCGCCGGACACGATTGCCGATATCCGGGAGTCAATCAGCGCGCCAGGTCAGCTCGGTTATACGCGCTTGACGCCGCTGAGAAAGCCGACGTTGAAGCGCAAGATTGCGCAGTTGCGTGAAGCCGGTGTTGTGTTTTTGGTCGGAACCGATTCAGGTATCCCGATGAAGTTTCATTGCCAGTCGACCTGGAATGAGCTGGATGTGATGGTGCGCGTGATGGGGCTGCCGGTAATGGACGTGATTCGCTCCGCGGTGTACTGGCCTGCAGTGATGATGGACGTGGAGGCGTCGTTGGGTACGATTTCCGCCGGTAAACATGCCGACATTATCGCGGTACGCGGAGATGTATTGGAGTACATCAATCTTCTGCAGCAGGTTGATTTCGTCATGAAGGGGGGTGTGATCTACAAGCGCGATGGGCAGGCAACCAGCGCGATGACAACACGCATGCCGGAGCAGGCAGAATGACGGAGCGCGGCTTGTCCGAGCTATACGCCGCTGATCCGTTACACGCCGATGAGTTAGTGTTCGGCCGACGCACGGGCCTATCGCGGCGCGGTTTTTTAAAGGGTGCTGGATTGTCGGCGATGGCTGCGGCACTGGGTGGTTGGGTTCCGTTTCATCACCTGATGCCTGCCGGGTTAATCCCGGCAGCGTTCGCGGAGCGCACAGAGCCATTTGAGATTGAAGGCAAGGACGGCTTGGTGCTGTTGAACGATCGCCCCTTGAATGCAGAAACGCCACCGCATTTGTTGGCGGATTTGGTCACGCCCGTTCGGCATCACTTTATTCGTAACAATGGCATCCCGCCTGCCGATGTCGTGGCTGAGCAATGGCGATTGCGAATTGTTGGGGCGGTTAACCAACCGCTCACGTTGTCGATTGATGATTTGAAACGTGAATTTGACGTGGTCGAAATGGCGCTACAGATCGAATGCGGTGGCAATGGTCGTGCCAGTTTCAATCCGGCCGCCAGCGGCAATCAGTGGACTTTGGGCGCCATCGGTAATTCGCGTTGGCGCGGTGTCAGACTGGCTGACGTACTGACGCGGGCGGAGGTCAAGGCGAGTGCGACCTACACAGGACATCTGGGTGCGGATCGTCATCTGAGTGGCGATGTGAGCAAACAACCGCTGTCGCGCGGTGTGCCGATCGAAAAGGCGATGCAGCACAACGTGCTGCTCGCATTCGAGCAAAACGGCGAGCCGATACATCCTCACAATGGTGCGCCGCTGCGTTTGGTTGTACCGGGATGGCCCGGCTCGTGTTCGCAAAAATGGCTGACTGAGATCCACCTTAGTGACGACGTCTGGCGTGGCGCGAAGATGGCGCCACCGGCCTATTCGGTGCCGGACTATGCACCATTACCCGGTGAGCCAATCAGCAAGGATCGATTCCGTACGATTGAGTCGATGCCGGTGAAATCGCTGATCGCAACCCCGCGCAATGGCGTGCGCCACACGACGCTGACGGGCGCGTTGCCGGTGGCTGGCCATGCCTGGGCCGGTGATCGGGGTGTCAGCCGGGTCGAGGTGTCCATTGACTTTGGTGCGACCTGGCTGCCGACCAGATTGGATCCGCCGCCCAATGCTGGCTCGTGGCAGGCCTGGCGAGCGGCAATACATTTCCCGACGGTGGGTTATTTCGAGGTGTGGGCGCGCGCTATCGATGAGGCGGGCGTACAGCAACCGTTTGCCGTCGCCTGGAATCCGAAGGGTTACCTCAATAACGCCATGCATCGCGTTGCGGTGTTGGTGGCGTGAGCGATTACTGGATTAGATCACGTGCACTGTTTGGTGCACTGTTTGGTGCACTGTTTGGTGCACTGGCGTTGGCGGTGTTGTGGGCGCCACCTCGAAGCGCTGCCAGCGCAGAAGCGTTGCCGGAAGGCGAGCACCAGGCTTTAGTCGCCGGGTTTTGCGGCTCCTGCCATTCAATTGAACTGGTGCGTCAGCAATGTCTGGATGAGACGGGTTGGGATGGGTTGTTGACGTGGATGAGCGACACGCAAAATATGCCGGTCCTCGAGCCCACCCTGCGCGCGAATATCATCGGCTATTTGGCGACCCATTTTGGCCCTGACGCCAAAGCGGATGCGGCACCAATCGACTTGTTGGCAGTGGATCATGGCTGGCAGGGCATGGCGATCAGTCCGATACAGCGGCGCACCGCGCACACAGCGCCGACAGTACGCATGCTGGATTGGCTGGTCGGGGTTTGGCAACAGGACGATGGCACCCGCGTTCGCGAAGAGCGTTGGTGGCTGGCAGACGACGGGCGCAGTCTCATTGGGGAGGGGCGCGTTCGCCAAGGGGCGAGCGAAACGGTCACCGAAACACTGCGAATCGTGCTGGACGGTGAGCGAATCGTCTATTGGGCGAACATACCGGCAAATCCCGCACCGGTGCCGTTCACGTTAACGAAAATTTCCTCCGTGCAAGCCGTGTTTGAGAATCTGGCGCATGACTTTCCAAAAAGGCTGGCCTACCGACTGCAGCCAGATGGCGTACTGCATGTATTGGTCGGTGACGCCGCGGCGCGGGAATTTGAGCTACAGTTCAGCCGCGTCATGCCGGCGCCGTAGCCATATCGAACCAAAGCATTTCCGCATCCTCGCGCGCCTCGATGCGCAGCTGCGATGCGCCGGTCAAAGCCATCCCGTCGCCCTGACTCAATTCGCATCCAGACAACTTGATCGCGCCGCGAGCGACCTGCAACCATCCCTGCCGTGTTGGCGTTACGACCAGCTCGATGCTGTCACCGCTTGACAGCATGCAGGTGTACAGGTTGAGATCCTGATGGATCACAACTGAGCCATCGCGCCCGTCCCGCGAACCCACCAGGCGCCACTGACCGTCGTGATCACCATTCAAAAACGACTTCTGTTCGTAGCCGGGGGCGAGTCCGGCGGATTCGGGTTCAACCCATATTTGCAGAAATCGAACCGGTTCACTGTTGGAAGCGTTGAATTCGCTGTGTAGTACGCCCGTGCCGGCGCTCATGCGCTGGATATCGCCCGGTCGGATGATTGACCCCGTGCCGAGCGAGTCCTGATGCTTCAACGCACCGTCGAGCACATACGAGATGATTTCCATGTCACGATGGCCATGCGTCTCAAACCCTCGGCCGGGCGCAACTTCGTCTTCATTGATCACCTTAAGCGGGCCGAAACCCAGATGTTTTGGGTCGTAGTAATGCCCGAACGAAAAACTGTGGCGGCTGTGTAGCCAGTCCGTTTTGACCTGACCGCGTTCATTGGCATGGCGGATTGTCATCATCTTTAATCTCCAGAATCGTCAATGCTGGCTATTCTGTTTGATAGCGATAAAGTAGACAATATTTATATATAACAACTTATTGTTGTGTATATTGCGACAATCATTGCTGGGCAGAGTCGTTAATAGTGGATAAACTGGGTGCAATGCGGACGTTCACGCTGGTCGTGGATCATGGGGGATTCGCGGCGGCCGCAAGGGAGCTGGGTTTGTCGCGTTCCGTCGTCAATCGCGCCGTCATGGGGTTGGAGCAGTCGCTTGGGGTGCAGCTGCTCACCCGCAGCACCCGCAAGGTTGCCCCCACCGAGACGGGCCTCGCGTTTTATGATCGTTGTAGCCAGATCATTAGTGCTGTCGATGACACGCTGAGATCGGTGCGCGAATCCGTCACGTCTGTTTCAGGGCGGCTCCGGATCAATGCGCCAATGAGTTTCGGTACCTTGCGGCTGGCTGCATGTGTGGCAGCGTTTATGGCCGATTATCCCGACGTTCATATTGAGCTGGTGCTATCGGATCGGGCGATTGACCCGATTGAGGAGGGCTTTGACATCACGTTGAGAATCTCCGAGCCACTCAGTAGCACCAGTCTGGTGGTCAGACCATTAGTCCCGATTCCGCGTTTGTTGTGTGCCGCGCCGGCGTATCTTAAGCGTCGAGGCATGCCCGCCAATGCGGCAGCGCTGGTCGATCACGACTGTCTGCAGTATGGCTACTCCGGTTCACAGCATTACTGGCGCCTACACAACGGTCAGGGCGGTACGCTGCGCTCGTTCAAAATTGCTTGCCGATTGTGGTCAAACAATGGCGAGGTATTAAAGGCGGCTGCGTTGGCGGGCCAGGGCATCGCTTTGTTACCCAAATTTCTTATCGACGATGTACTGAGTGACGGAACATTGGTGCCGGTGCTGCCGGACTATCTGCCGACTCAATTGACGCTGTCGGCACTGTATCCAAGACATCGTCATTTGTCCGCGACGACCCGCGTATTTGTTGATGCGCTCTCAGACCATCTATCGATGGTTGCTGCTAAAGTGTGACGGAATGCGCAAATTTCAGGAGATTGGGTGACTAAGCGGTTCATCTAACAGTCCATGTGACCGACACTATTTAATGCGTTTGCAGTCGGGTGTTGCCACGCCGAGGTGATAACTAGGGAAAACATGAACATTACACTTTGTGCTCGTTTCTATGTAAGTGCTATCGCCTGTCTGATATCACTAAGTGCCCTAGCCGGTACCCCGGTCGCAACAACAACTCCCCCTATTGAGGGATTTGTCGGTGAGCAGTTTTGTTTCGACGCAGACTTCACCAACAGTGATCCGGGCGAGGCGGGATTTTCACCGTACTACCGGATTGAGCTGGTACCAGGACTAACACTGGCAAGTGCTGAGTTTGTTGGTGCCAGCCAGACGATCAATAACGAGGGTGTATTCGTCGCGCCGGATAACGAGTTAACGGACTCGCTGACCGGCGAAACTGTATCCGGTACAACCGACAACACGCTGTATACCGTTGCATATCCGATCGGCAGTGTGACCGCTGGATCACCGCCGCTCACCATGGAGCTGTGCGTCGATGTCGATGTCGCGGCGGTTGAAGATGTGCTGATTCCCGATGCCATCAATCTGACGCCGGCATTTCGTCTTGGAAACTCTGCCACCGGTGCTAACGGGCCACAGACCGGTGGTATCTCCGATTTCGATTTCACGCCGCGGGTGATCACTTATTCGCTGACCGATATGACCGCGGAAGGCGAGCGACCGCCTGGTCCGGCATGGACGTTTCCCATTGAGGCCTGCGCTGATATCGCTGCTGATCGAAACGTAGCGCCCATCGACTTTGCGGGCATTAGCCCGATCAGCTTGCCTGCGAATGTTCAATTCGTCGGGCCCATTAACTTCACCGGAACGGGCACTGGATGTAGCGCGGTGACCACGCCCGCCGATTTGACGTTGGCACCGGGTGGTCAAATCGATCTGGATTGCACCTCGGGCGACGGCACACCGGGCGAGTCGCAGGACATTTGCGCAACCTTTGATGTCTACATCACCGATACGCTCGATCCGATGTCTTGCGCCACCGATGGTGCGATTAATACTGCCAAACATGTTGCGGTACAGAAATCGACCAGCGGTGCGGTCGCACCCGGTGGTGTACGCAATTACACATTGAATTTCCAGGTGTCGGAGTTCGTGCCCGGCATCTCTCGACTGATCGCCACTGACACGCTCCCAGATGGCGTCACTTTTAATGATGACGCGGTCGCCAATTTAGGGGGAGGGCCGGTGAGCCTGACCGGTGCGTTGCGTACTATCACCAATAATTCGCCGGGCACCGGGCAGACAACGGTTACGTTCGAAATTACCGATGCACTGGGTACGTTGCCGAATACGGCGACGGTCAGCGTGACCTACACTGCGACGATCGATCAGACGTTTGACGCAACAGGCGGTCCGGTGCTGGCGCGCGACACGCTGAATAACAGTGTGACGACAACCTATGATGTTGACGGTGCCGGCAATGCGACTAATTGCACCGATGCCTCGTCGGCCTCGTTTACGATCGAAGACGTCGCCATTTCCAAAACGCTGATCTCACCTCCGGGTGGCGTTGTACAACCTGGCGATCCGGTGACTTTCCGCCTCAGCATGGAGATCCCATCGGGCGACACGAACGACATCGTATTCGATGACTTTTTCCCACTGCCTGTTTTTGACGCGACCGCCATCAATACCAGTACCGATCTGGGTGGTGCCAATACGGATATTGACCGCGGTCCCAACGATTCACTCGGACTCACGCCAGTCAGTATTACAACGGCAGCCGCGGATAATTCGGTGCGGATCGAATGGCCGAATGTGACCACAACCTCAGCGCAGACACTCGAGGTCGACATCACGGTGACGGTTAACGATGAGCCGTTCGCAGACAACCTCGTACTGTCGAATCTGTTTCAAGGAACAACAAACAACACGCCAACAGATAACGCTACCGCGCTCGAGACGACCTCGCTGACGGTTCGCTCGCCATCGCTCTCACTGGACAAATCGGTTAGCGGCAGTGCAACCGGATATGTTGTCGGCGACACCGTTAGCTACACGATCACCGCGACCAATGACTCAACGGCCGAGGCCTACGAGGTCATCATCACCGATAACCAGCCGACTGGGCTGGTGGGTTGTGCATTGGATAGCGTGGCCGGCGGCAGCGGTGCTGGCGGCGATAGTCCGTTTGATGGTGATGGCTATTTGTTTACCACTTTTGATGGCCCGGATACGGCTGCGTTGGATGGTGGTGCGTCAGTATCTGTCACCGTCAGTTGTACCGTTGCAACCGACGTGTCACCGGATCAAGACATTACCAACACGGCCAGCACGAGTTGGACGGCGCAGCCGGGTGCGACTCGGTTCACGCCCATTGAAGCGACTGAGACGATCACGACCGAAGAGCAGCCGCGGCCGGCTAAAGAGGTGGTGGCAACCTCGGAGTCAGCAACACCGGAAACAACCCCGCGTCCGATCGCCATTGGCGAGGTGGCTCGCTTCCGCTTGTCTGTTGAGTTTGCTGAAGGATCACAAACCGGTGTTGAACTGATCGATTTGGTGCCCGCTGGATTCCAGTTCCTGGATGACGGATCGGCAACCATTGCATTCGTCAGTAGTGCGGGCGGTGCAATCACTGCTACGGGATTTGATCAGACGGACTGTGTGTCGGGAACACTGGAGATCACCGGTGCGGCTGCTGCGGTGACGCCGACCTGCGAGCTACCGGCATTCGGCACAACCTTTAATTCGGGCACTAACGTCACATTGGCATTGGGTGACGTCAGCAATACAGAGACCGATGCCGATGCCGAGTTCATTGTCATCGAGGTGAATCTCGTCAACGTTGGTGGACAAACCAATGGCGATACCGGTAACAACCGCTTTCGCATTAGCTCCAACCAGGTGTTCCGCACGTCAATCAACAACGTGCTGCAGTTTGTCGAGCCCGAATTGGAAGTGGTCAAACAAGCAACACCGACAATGCTCGACGCCGGCGATACGGTGACCTATACGATTACCATTGAACATACGGGTGATTCGTTAGCCGATGCGTTTGATATCGCCTTCAGCGACACGCTGGATGGCACCACCCTGGATAATTTCATGTTCATCGGTGGCCCGTCGGCTCCTGCAGGTGAGACTTGCACCGCCGCGGGTGCATCGGTGGATTCCAGTGATCCATTTGGCGCCGGAATCACGATCTCATTCGATGCGTTGCCGCAAGGGGAAGTGTGCGAAATTCAGTACAGTGCGCGGGCACAGTCGACAGTCGTGCCCGGTACCCAGATTCAAAATACGGCGAGTGTTGATTACGATTCGCTGGTGGGTACCGGTGACCCGGGCAATGCCACAGGTTCACCGCAAGGCACCCAGGGCACGTTCAATGCCGATGACACGGCGAGCGTTGATGTCGATTCCACGATCAACACCAAGACGATTGACAGCACCAGCTTTACGCACACCAGCGAGGCGGGGGATGGTCTGACCGGCGGCACGCCACGAATTCTCTCTGTCGGAGAGACGGTTCGATACCGATTGCAGGTGACACTACCGGAGGGCTCAGCGCCGGACTTTATCGTTACTGATTTGATGCCCGATGGTTTGCAATATCAGACCGGATCGGCACGCATCGCATTGGTTGCAGAAGGGGCGGGAATCACACCGACGCCTGGTATCACATGCACCAACGCGGGTACGTTAAATGTCGTTGGCGATGAAACCACGATCGATGGTATTGACCCAGACTGCCAGATCGCGGCTACGGGTGGCCCGTTTGTGTCGGGTACCGATCCGTCATTCGATCTGGGGTCCCTGTCGAACAATGACATGGATGCCGATAACGAATTCGTGTTGATTGAGTTTGATGCGCTGGTGCTCAACGATGTACTGAACCAGCAGGGTGCGACGCTCGACAACACCTTCGACGTCTCGATCGACGGCAACAGTATCGGCACGATGACCACCGCATTCGCGCAGGTTGTGGAGCCGCAGTTGGCATGCTCGATCGATGTTTCGCCAAATCCGGTCGATAATCTTGTCGATCCGAATCCGACTGTCAGCTATACCTTTACGCTAACCAACAATGGACTGGCGAGTGCATTCCAGGCTGGTGCGCCCGCTGGAGGTGGATTTGCGATGACGCTGCCCGTTGGTTTGGAGAACATCACCAGCGTTGTTGTTACGCCCACCGGTGATGTGTTCCGAAACGGCACTGCGACACCGGTTGTTGCCGGTGATTTTGCGATCAGCGGTGGCGACAACAACGTGCTGACCGCAGCAACGCCGTTCCAGTTCGCCCCGGCTGCAAGTCTTGATATTGCATTCGACACGACCTTGCAATCATCGGTATCACCCGGTGATTCGCTGACTAGCGACTGTGCGGTCCGTTATGCCGGACAAGCGATAGGCGACAGTGGTGCGAGCGTTCGTGATGATGCAGACCTTGGCAGTGGCACTGGCAATACACCCGTCACCGATCCAACCAATCTCAATGACTATCGGAGTGAAGCGACGGTAACACTCGATGTGTCGCCGGAGAATCCGCAAATTGGATTGGCGAAACAGGTCAGCAGCGGGCCGACCAACAATGGCGATGGCAGCTACACGCTGACTTATTCACTGGTCGTTGAAAACACCGGCGATATTGGACTGGATAACTTACAGATCGTTGAGCCACTAGCGACCACATTCAGCGGTGCGAGTTTCATCGTTGATGACGTCACGGTGACGAGCACCAATACAACCTTGGTCGAAAACCCGAGCTTTACGGGCAACGCCCCCAATGATGGACTGCTGGATGCGGGATCGAGCACGTTGGGTATTGGTGATGTCGGCACGCTGGCAGTCACCGTTACCGTGACCCCCGGGGCGAACCTGGGCACCTTTAATAACCAGGCAACGGCATCGGCGGACAGTACCGGTTCCGGTACTACCGTTAACGATCTATCTGATGATGGCACTGATCCGGACGGCAATGGCAACGGTGATCCGGGCGATGATTCGGACGTCACGCCGGTGACGTTTGCCGAGGACGCCGAGATTGGGTTAGCCAAGGCGGTCAGCGCGGGTCCAACCAACAACGGTGATGGCACCTACACGTTTACCTATCAATTTGTTGTTGAAAACAGCGGTGATGTGGATCTTGCCGATGTTCAGGTCAGCGACTCGCTGGCCACCGTGCTGGCGGGGACGACGTTTACCGTAGACTCGTTAAGCTCCACAGACTTCAGCGTCAATGGCGGATTTGATGGCAATGCCGATACGCAATTGCTGAGCGCCGGCAATACGCTGGCGGCCGGCAGTAGCGGTGCGATTGATTTGGTGATCACCGTGACGCCGGGCGCCAACCTGGGTCAGTTTGACAATACAGCCACGGTAAGCGCGACATCCCCATCCGGAGCGACTCCAGGTGACACCTCGAGCGACGGCACGGATCCGGATACCAATGGCAATGGGGATCCAACCGACGACAGCACGCCGACGCCAGTCGTTTTAGCTGAAGCTGCAGAAATTGGTCTAGCTAAATCCCTGGTTGGCACTCCGACCAACAACGCTGATGGTACCTACAGTCTCCAATATCGTCTGTTTGTTGAAAACACCGGTGATGTAGCGTTGTCGTCATTGCAGATCACCGACGATCTGGCGACAGTCTTTGCCGACGCAACCAGCTTTGTTGTAACTGCGGTGACGAGCTCGGATGTGAGCGTGAACTTCCCGGGCTTTACTGGCACTGCGCCCAACACCGGATTACTCACCGGCACCGACACGCTGGCAGCCGGTACGGGTGCGGAGGTGTTCTTGAGTCTCACTGTTGAGCCGGGTACCGATCTTGGGCCTTACGACAACACGGCAACGGCCAGCGGTAACGCACCGAGTGGCGCTGCCCTCAGCGATATCTCCGATAATTCGCTGGTCACCGATGAAAATGGTGTGAATGGTCCCGGAGATGATTCGGATGTGACGCCGGTGTCGTTTGTTGACAGCGCCCGTATTGGTGTGGCGAAAGTGGTTTCTACCGGACCGACGAATAATGGCGATGGTACGTATTCTCTGAGCTACAGCATTGTTGTTGAGAATGCCGGAGATGTGGTGCTCAACGAAGTTTCAGTATCTGAACCGTTGGCAACGACATTTGCTGATGCCACAGGTTTTGTTATCGATAACGTTGCCAGCACCGAGTTTGTACTGAACCCGAGTTTCGACGGTGATGCCGATGCCGAGTTGTTGGCCGCCGGTAACACGCTTGCGATTGCGGCGACTGGCACGGTAGTTCTCGATTTGACGATTACACCAGGTGCTGATCTGGGTCCTTACGACAACAGCGTCGTCGCACAGGGCACATCCCCTGCTAATGACACTGTTTCAGATACCTCGGTGGATGGCACAGATCCGGATGCCGACAACGATAGTGATCCGAATAACGACACGGGGCCAACCTCAACGACGTTCGTTGAGGATGCCGAGATTGGTGTGGCGAAGGTGGTGTCTGCGGGTCCGACCAACAATGGCGATGGCAGCTATACGCTGAGCTATCAGATTGTGGTTGAGAACTCCGGTGATGTCGCGCTGAGCGATGTGCAAGTCGATGAG
>JBCCZN010000053.1:0-15554 GCA_039187375.1 Pseudomonadota bacterium | reverse complement strand
ATGGTCAATGAGTTAGCTCGCCCCAGCGCTGCAACGATTCACACATCCGCCGCCGACACGGACGGTCTCGCCTGCGCGATCACTGCCTCGGCCGGCTACGGTGCGGGCATCTCCGCACCGGGCACAGGCTTGTGGCTGAACAACTGCCTGGGCGAGCTTGAGCTCAATCGACGCGGGCGAGACGTCACACCGCCAGGTGCGCGGTTACCCTCTAACATGGCGCCGACGGTGGCCTGGCGCCCCAATCAGGTATTGTCGATTGGCTCGCCCGGTGCAGATCGGATCACCAGTGCTATGGCGCAGGTGCTGGTGCGATTCCTGTCACAAGGACAAACACTGGCAGACGCGATTGCCGCACCGCGCTGGCATGTCGACGTCGCGCTGGCACCCACCAACGGACACTTCAGCGAAACGCTGTGCAGCGAGCCGGGCGCAATCGACTCGCCACCAGATGACATGTCTTACCGTGCGTTCGAGGCACCGGGCATGTACTTCGGCGGCGTAGGTGCCGTCAACGTCGATTTGTCGACACAGACATTGCTGCCGGTCGCAGATAATCGTCGCACCGGCGCCACAGTCATCGACAGCGCCTGATCAAGCCCGTGCATGTCGCGCGACTTGCGTCGATAATGTCACCATGACCAATCAAATTGTTTCCGATTTTTTGCCGGACAGGTTGCCGGATAATCCGATGCCGCTAGTGGCCGAGTGGCTTGCCGAGGCGCGCGCTGCGGCGAACCAACCCAATCCGAACGCGATGACGCTGGCAAGCTGCGACGCCAACGGAAACTTGAGTGCGCGTATTGTGTTGTGTAAGGGACTAGACACCGAGCACGGCAGCATCGACTTTTACACCAACTACCGCTCAACCAAAGCGCGCGCCATCGATTCTCGCAATCAGGTTGCTGTAGTGTTCCATTGGGATCATGCGGCACGTCAGGTGCGCATCGAGGGCACAGCCAGCCGGGTCGACTCAGCCACCAGTGATCGCTACTTCGCCTCGCGGCCACGCTTGAGCCAGATGGGTGCCTGGGCTAGTGATCAAAGCGCCGCCATTGAGAGCCGCGATGCGCTGTTACAGCAATTCGATGCACGCAACGCACAGCATGGCGAACATATTCCGCGTCCGCCGCATTGGGGTGGC
The DNA here is from genome assembly GCA_039187375.1 of Pseudomonadota bacterium. GTDB lineage: Bacteria > Pseudomonadota > Gammaproteobacteria > Steroidobacterales > Woeseiaceae > CALBPI01. Next base: position 14,410 of record JBCCZN010000053.1, on the reverse strand, counting down.
TATCGCATTGTCGCGCAGGCTTGCGAGCTATGGGTCGAAGGCGCTGGTCGGGTACATGATCGGGCTCGGTTCGTTCGCGATGTCGAGTCGTCAAACGGTGCGCCGGTTATCGGCGCCTGGCAAGGGCAACGCTTGCAGCCATGAGCGGCTTTGTTAGCGAAGCGCGCGCGCAGTGCCCGTTTTGTTTTGAAAGCGTCGATTTGTTTATCGACATATCAGCCGGCGGGCAGACCTACATCGAAGACTGCCCGGTATGCTGTCGACCCTACGAGGTACGCTTCGAAGCAGACGCTGAGGGCGTAACCGAACTGCAACTGGATCGCGCAGACTAGTGCGCCGCCTGGCACGCGCCCTACTACTAGTATTGGTACAGCCGTGCTGGTCGGCGCAGATCATGCTGGACGGCAGTGCCGCCACGGCGATTGATTACGCATCGCAAACCGACCGACTGGTTATCGCTATGCTCGATCGGCTGTGGCTGGTATCCGGCAGTGGCGGTGACGCCGTGGCGATTTCGCCGCCCGGCCTGCGGCTATCGCAACCGCAATTCTCACCCAACGGACAGCGCATCATCGCCAGCGGCGGTTGGGAGGATACCCAACAACATCTCTGGCAGCTCGACATAGCGAGCGGCGCGCTGACTCAAATAACTCAGGGACTTTGGCGAGACCACTCGCCAACCTGGTCTGCGGATGGCACACGTCTGGCATTTGTCTCCGATCGCGGTGGTAGCGACGACATCTGGGTGCTCGCGCTCAATGCAGGCACACTGGCAAGCGCGCGCGTGCGCTCACCGCGACGACTGAGTTCGCCGGTCTGGGTCGGCGAGGACATCTGGTATCTCGAATCCGGACCAACTGAAGATTATTTGCAGCAATCTCTGCCAGATGGTCGGCGCATCAGCCACTGGCGCAGCACCATTCGTCTGCATGGCTTACAGGTACGCCGCAATGGCATCACGTTATCGATGCTGCGCGGCAGCAACCCACGTCGTCGTGAATTACTGATCTGGCTGCCGGGACCAGAGCCGGTCATGAAGATCATCGCGCCGAGCATGCCACGCAGCAGTGCGCCGATCGCCTGGCGCGATCGCAACCACTACTTCGCAATCGAGAACGAAACGCTGACACTTCGTCGTCTCGCCGCGACACAACAGCAAGCGGTGCGCATCACCGGCTGGCTATCCACCCCTGAGACTGCCCCAACCGCGGCATTTGACTTAGGCATACCGGATCCGCAACCCCGACCAAACGCCCGTTGGGTGCTGCGGGCGGCGCGCGTATTAAGTGCCGACGGGTTTCGTTGGAAGCGCGACCACGATATTGAAATCGTCGCCGAGCGCATCGCCAGCGTCGTACCACAACGCAGCTGGCCCGAATCGGTACGCATCATCGATCTGGGCGATATCGCTGTCATTCCTGGTTTGATTGCCCTGCATCCACAAACACCACCAGACCTCGGACTTGCGAGCGGTATCACCAGCAAGGCTGCGCCCGAGCCCGATTGGCTCGATGCACGCCCGATCACCGATGCACGTACCCGGCTGGCGCAGATGCGGCGAGCGATGACACAAAAGCAGGCGGTCGTCACCGACCGACTGCTACCGGACGTCGCGGCAGGGGCCCAATTGCTGGCCGGCGCCGCGCTGGATTGCCAGCTCTGGGAACAGCGCTGGGCGCGAGAAACGCTGGCGCGCACCAACAGCTGGCGTTTGACCGACGGCATGAGCGGCCAATGCGCGTCGCTGTTGAGTCCATGGATAGTGGTTTTTGCGCGGAACATGATCGCAGAGATGCGCAGGCTTAACCGGCAAGGCGTCACGGCAGAGACAATACTTAATGCAGCGACCCGCCGGGCCGCAAGACTGGCAGGTCGCGATGACCTCGGCCTTATTGATTCCCAACAGATTGCCGATCTGCTTATCGTCACTGGTGATCCACTGGCCACGCTGGACGCCGTGTTCAACCCGATCGCCATAGTCAGTCGTGGCCAGTTCTTCAGTCGTAGCGGGCTTGAAGCTGTCGAATAACTTTACAGTAATACAGAAGCGGGTCGGTTTTGTTCGCGACTCGGAATGCTAAGTAATTGTTTTTATTGCTATCATAGAAAATGGCACGTCACTTGCTGATAGTTATCTGCCCAAGCAATGGCGGTATTGCCCGATGCGCTAAAAATCAGGGGGAGATGCGCAACATCAGCACCTGTGTCAAAAAATCAAAGCACGGAAAATAATCTGGTCCTTACGAGGACGAAATAACGCAAGCACCGGCCCAACAAAAAGAAAAACAAAGCTCTCTCACCCCGGCTAGACCGGGGTTTATTTTGTCTGTCATGAAAGTTGCGACGGCTGTAACAGGGCCACCGCGCGCTCGTACATCGCAGGATTGCCCGCCAGCACAGAGCGAGTCTCAAGACCGATGCGCCCACCATCCAGATCGGTAAAAATACCCCCCGCCTCGGTCACGATCACCGACAACGCCGCGATATCCAGAATGTTCAGATCGGACTCGATTACCAATTCTATTTTTCCGGCCGCTAGCAAATGATAGTGCAGAAAGTCGCCATAGCCGCGGATGCGCCCGCAACGCGCGACAATACGGCCCAGCGCCGACCACCGCTCGCTGGCCGCCAACGTATGCACATTACCCAATGACACAGCCGCCGACTCCAGCGCGTTGATGTCGCTAACCTGCAATCGCTCACCATTCAGCCAGGCGCCACCATCGCGTACCGCCCACGCCATCTCATCCAGCATAGGTGCACTAGATACACCCAGAATCAGCTCACCCCGATACATCAATGCAATCTGCGTCGAAAAAAACGGGTACTGGCGCACGAACGCCTTGGTGCCATCAATCGGATCAACCAGCCACAGATAGTCACTATCACTATCGCTCTTACCGGTCTCCTCACCGAAGAACCCGTGATCCGGGAAACGCGAGCGCAATACGCGTGCGATGGCGTGTTCGGCATCGACATCCACATCGGTAACAGGCGTCAGGTCCGCCTTCTCGCGAACGCTGAAATTACCCTGATAGCCGGTACGAATTACCTTGGCGGCCGCCTGTGCGGCAGCGCGCGCGGCATCGAGGAACGCGGTGGGTTCGGTCATGAGTCAGCACCTTTGCGTCATGTCGAAGAACTGCAACCTTGACAATAAACCAACGCGACGCCATCGTCTGCCGCGCTTGCGACAAATCCGGATCGCAACCTGGGCTCCAAGGCAGATCAACAATGGGCAATCGACTCAGCAAAATCTACACCTGCACCGGCGATGCTGGTGATACTGGACTGGCGATGCTGGTGATACTGGACTGGGCGATGGCGCCCGCGTTGCCAAAGATGACGCAAGGGTGGAGGCTTATGGCACCGTCGACGAAACCAACAGTGTGATTGGCATGGTATTGGCCCATTCGTTGCCCGGTGACGATTTGCGCCAATGTCTGACCGATGTGCAACACGATCTGTTCGATTTGGGCGGAGAGCTATGTATCCCGGGTCATACGGTCATAAGCGCTGAAACGGTGACACGCCTGGAGCAGGCGCTCGATGGATTTAACGACACACTGCCACCGCTTAAGGAGTTTATCTTGCCTGGTGGCAGCGCCGCGGCAGCTACCTGCCATCTCGCCCGCACGGTGTGTCGACGTGCCGAACGCCGCGTTTGTACGCTGGCGCGAGAGGATGCAATCAACCCGCACGCGCTGCGGTATCTGAACCGTCTTTCTGATTTGTTGTTTGTGATCGCGCGCGTGCTGGCCCGCGCGGACGGCGGGCAAGAAGTGCTATGGCAATCAGAACGGGTGCGCGGTGCTGGAACAACGGACTGAGCGTCCGCGCACGGATTAGACCAGCACGCCCACCAGGGTTAGCAGCGCAATACCGACCAACCAGAAACCAAGTGTGCGATAAACCAGCTTGCGCGCGCGACTGACCCGGCGCACCGCCCAGTCTTCGTCGGACTCATCGGTCTGCCGAACCAGCGACATGGCTGCAAGGCCTACCTGTTGCAACAGCATCGCATTCGATTGCGAGCGCGGCATACCTGCGAGTGCCGCCCCACGCCAGGATTCGATCGCGGCATCATAGTGACCCGCCAGACTAAAGCCGAGCGCGGTCAATCGAGCAGGCGCCCATGCGAGCCAGGCGTGCACATCATCAGCGCTGCGCTCGCAGGTTGCCGCATCGAGCACGCCGGCGCGGCGGCGTGCCAGATCCGCAACGCGCACGGCCCAGGCGCCAATCGGTCCGAAGATCACGAACCAAAATAGCACGGCAAACACACGGTTGTTTGCCTGCGCCAGCACCGCCCCGGCAATCTCGTCACGCACGCGAATGCCATCATCGACTGACGACTCCAGCAGCCTTGCCGAATACTCCTCCTCGGTCTGGCTGTCGTCACGACTGACGGCGCGACACCAATGATCGACCACCTCGCCAAGATCTTCAGGTCCTAGCGACAGGAACAACACGACCACCGATAACGCAAAATACGGCAGCCCCAACAACGTATCATCGAGCGCAATCCGCAGAATAACGACCGGCGCGACAGCGATCAGTAGAACACCTATCACCCAAGCGTAATGTGCCACACCGTGCAATCGGGCACTGGCGCGGATACCGACATCGAACAGCGGATCCAACCAACGGAACTCCCGCCAACGGAAAAACTGAGAGAACAACCGCTCCGCAATCAAAGCGGCAAACAGAGCCACTATTTTCATTTTGTTATCGGCTCCTCTTCGGGCGCTGTTAGCGCCTGCTGCAACCGAGCCCAGTCAAAAGCCGGGCCAGGGTCTGTTTTGCGAGACGGCGCAACATCACTGTGACCACAAATATCTCCCGACGCCAGTGTCGGGTAAGCGCTTCGCAATGCGCTAATCACCGCCGCCAGCTGTGCGTACTGGGCATCAGCGTAGGCCACCTCATCCTCGCCCTCAAGCTCAATGCCGATCGAGAAATCATTGCAGGCACTACGCCCGTTGAATTCCGACTGGCCGGCATGCCAGGCACGCAGATGAAACGGTACGAATTGCGTGACAAAGCCCTGGCGATCGATCAACAGATGTGCAGAGACCTTTAATCCCTCGAGCTGCTCGAAATAGGGGTGGGCACTGGTATCCAGCTGATTACAAAACAGGTCGTGAATGGATCGCCCACCAAATTGGCCCGGCGGTAGAGAAATATTGTGGATGATGATCAGATCGATCGGTGTACCTGACGGCCGGGTATCGCAATTGGGCGATGCGTACTGCTGAGCTGGCGCGGCCAGACCGGTCGCGGCATCGACGGTAATCGGTTCTAATTGCGCAGCACGTTGCATGCGCCTATGGTCGACACTGGTCAGTGAACCTGTCAACCAAAGCACACGATGAAAACTCGAAGACTGTATACCGACCAACCGCTTTCGAGCGACAGCAGCGTCGTGCTGGACGCCGCCGCAGCCCATTATCTTGGACGCGTTCTGCGTGCTCGACCTGGGCAACGGATATGGTTGTTTAATGGTGACGGACGCGAATATCACGCCGAAGTTGTGGATATCAGCCGCCGCGATGTCAGCGTGCAAATCGATCAGGCTACCGAAGGTATGGCCGAACCGGCACGGCCAGTGGTGTTAGCGCAGGCGATGTCGCGCAATGAAAAAATGGATCTGGTGATTCAAAAAGCCTGTGAGCTTGGGGTGAGTCAGCTCTGGCCAATTGACACTCAGCGCAGCGTTTCCAGGCTGGAAGATCGACGTGCCACGAAACGCTTGGTGCATTGGCGATCGGTCGTGATCGCCGCCTCGCAGCAATGTGGGCGCAACACGCTGATGGGCGTCGCTGAGCCACGGACGCTGAGCGATATTCTAGCCGCCGCCGAAACGGATCAATATGCGCTATTGCTGGCACAACCGGACGCTCAGAATACGCTGACAGAGGCGGTGGCACAGACGCGCAATGGGGCACCTATCGTGCTGCTCATCGGTGCAGAAGGTGGCTTCGATGTCGACGAAACAGCGCTCGTTCGTGCTGCCGGTGGTCACGCATTTCGTGCTGGCCCACGCACATTACGCACCGAAACGGCGGCGATTGCGCTGAGCGCCGCGCTTCAATTATTGATCGGTGATTGGCGTTATTGAGCGCCAGCGCGACGTTATTGCAATGCCTGCGCCAGACGCGATTCGATCACATCAAAGTCGGGTACTAAAGGGTATTCATTGATCATACGCACCCGCGTCACGACTGGATCGATGTCGCTGTAGTCTATCGTCGTATCGACCTTCAACACGTCACGATTCACCCGTACCAACTGTGGAAATCCCTGGGTCAAAACACCGAAGTGACCGTCGCGCAATTTGCCACTAGTGGCGTGAAACACTACCACTCGCGTGCGGGTACCGGACTCCGGCAACGCGCGCCCCAACAGTGCCTCGAAAGACAGGACCGGCACATCGCGACCGCTCCAGTTTAAATGACCTAACAACCACTCAGGCGCGCCGCTCAAATGCTGCGGTGTTGACAGTCGTACGACCTCTGCGACGCAGGCTCGCGGCACAATCAAGCGATCCTCGCTAAGCGGCACCAACAGGCTGTACAGCTCCTCTGCGACCGCGCTCATGCCTGACCCTCCAATTGATTACGAATCGCGAGCAGTAGTTGGTTGTCCTGGTACGGCTTGCCAAGATAATCATTTACGCCCAGCTCGATTGCACGGGCCTTGTGCTTCTCGCCACTGCGCGACGTGATCATGATTATTGGCGTTTGGGCAAATCGCGGGTCATTGCGTACATGACTGGCAAACTCAAAACCATCCATTCGCGGCATCTCGATATCCAACAAAATCAGGTCCGGTTTCTGCTCCTGAATGACACTGACCGCATCGAGGCCGTCGCGCGCCGTTGCCGCACGAAAATTGTTGCGCTTTAAGAAACGCTCGGTCACGCGACGTACAGTGATCGAGTCGTCAACCACCAGAACCAGCGGCTCCTGAACCTCGGCGGGTCGCTGAGTGCGTTCCACCAGCGGTTGCTCTCGGCGCACCAGTGTCGGCATATCGAGAATCAGCACGACACGCCCATCACCGAGAATCGTCGCGCCGGAAACCCCCGCAATGCCCGCAATTTGTGGGCCGACGGCTTTGACGACGATCTCACGGCTCGCCAGCATTTCATCCACCAGCAGTGCGGTAGAAAAACGTCCGGCACGAATCAGGATCACCGCAACTGCTGTGTCATCACCCTCCGGCAAGCCGCTGCCAGCGCCATCGACCATAGGCGCGAGGTGGCGCATTTTGTAGCTATGCTCGGCATATTCGAATACCTGTTCGGCACTGGCCAAAACGTTGTCGACCTGGCTGCGCGTAATGCGCACAACACCCTCGACCGTCGGTAAAGGCAGCGCAAACACCTCGTCGCCACTGCGCACAACCAACGCCTGAGTGAGAGCGAGCGTAAACGGCAGCCGCACGGTAAAGCGCGTGCCCTGTCCTGCCATCGTGTGCATTGACAAAGAGCCGCCCAGCTTCTTGACCTCGCTGGCGACAACATCCATACCGACGCCTCGCCCTGCCGCTTGTGTTAGTTGTTCGGCGGTCGAGAAGCCCGGCTCCAGAATCAACTCAATGATGGCATCGTCCGACAGCTCTTCAGTGTCCCGAATGAGTCCGCGCTCGACGCCTTTACGGCGAATGGCGGCGACATCCAGGCCCTGTCCGTCATCTGCGATATCAAGCACCATCTCGGAGCCTTCGCGATGCAACCGAATCGTGATCTGACCTTCAGCAGACTTACCGACCAAACGACGGTCCTGCGCCGATTCAATGCCGTGTACCACCGCGTTGCGCATCATGTGCTCCAGCGGTGGCAGCATTTTTTCCAGCACTTGTCGGTCGAGTTCGGCGCTGGCGCCTTCTACAGCCAGCGATACAGATTTGCCAACCTCTGCCGCCGCCTGCCGCACAATACGCTCGAAGCGCGCTACGTGGCGCTCGAACGGGATCATCCGCGTGCGCATCAGTCCACCTTGCAACTCCGCGGTCACGCGCGATTGCTGGGTCAATAGCGTATCGGCTTCAGAGGCGACCGATTCGAGCAACCCCTTAAGGCTGTCGACATCATTTGAGGTCTCGGCCAAGGCACGCGAGAGTTGTTGAATCTTCGAATACCGATCCAGCTCCAGCGGATCAAAATCGTCTCGCTGACCCTCCGGTTCATGTCGTGTCAGGATTTGCGCTTCGGTTTCGATCTCCATCTGACGTAACTGATCGCGCAGGCGGGTCACCGTCTGCCCCAGCTCGGCCAGATGAAAATCAAAACTGCTCACCTGTTGGCTCAGACGACCGTGGAAAATACTGATCTCACCCGCTGCATTCAGCAAATCCTCGAGCAATCGGGAGTCAACGCGCGAATACTCGATGCGCTCACGTACCGATTCGCGACCGGGAAGCGCGGCACTGGCTGCCAGCGGCGACGCAGCCGGTTCAGGCTCCGTCTGGGTAGTGGCTTGTGGTTCAGGTTCAGGCGATGACACGGGCGCGCCCTCACCGGGCACATGCAGATCGAAATCCCCGGGCACATCATCGGCGAAGCGTTGCGCAGCATCTTCGATCATTTTTTCAAGCTCACGCGAGCGCTGAATCAATGTATCGCTGGGATCCGGTGGTGTGGCTTCGATCGACTCGCTGATCGCCGGCAGAGACTGTGTAAAGTCCTGCTTAGCGTCTTCGTCGTGTTGGTCGTCCTGTTCCTCGTCTGCGACCTGAGTTTCGGCGAATGCATCATCCGCCTGATTGGCAGCCGATCCGGTGATGGGCACGACGTTGTCGGATACGCGTGTCGGCACCAGCTGATCATCGACTTCAAAGGTATCTGCGACCCAGTCACTAGTGCTCTCATGCTCGCCGCTGCGAACCTGCGTGTCGTCCAGTGTCGCAAATTGCTCCAGCTCGAAATCGATCGGCGTGTGCTCGCCACCGATGTCCTGCGTCTCGCCAAACTCATCGAACTCTTTTTCGGTGTCGGCAATAGTTTGACTATTGCGATCGTCAGCAGCCGATGTATCGGTCGGCTCGGCAACACCGGTTGTGCTGGCCGCGAACACCTGTTCAAGGTCGATTTCATCCCTATCGATGACGACGCTGGCCTCTTCCATATCGGTCACGTCTTCAACGTTGGGTGATGCGTCCGGAATCTCCACCAGCTCGTCTGCACCGAAACCGCGGTGTGTGGTCGGTGTCGCGGCCTCATCTGTTGGCACAGGCCGACCCTGAGCCGCCGAACGAATCATCTGTTCTAATCGTGTCGCCGCGCTTGGGTAGTGCCCGGACACCACAATTTCATGCATTTGATGCAACGAATCGAAACTCTGTCGCAATAACCCGTCGATATCCGCAGCCGGTTCGATCCGCTTGTCGACCAAAGCGGTCAGCAGCGTCTCCAGTTCATGGCTTAGGTTGCCGATGTCGCTGATGCCCGCCATGTTCGCACTGCCCTTAAGGGTATGCAGTGTGCGTTGCAACTCCGCCAGTACGCCGGCATCGCGACTATTGCGCCATCCAGTAAAGTTCACATCGACGCTTTCAAGCAGTTCAGCTGCCTCCTCTGTGAAAATTTCGACGATCTCGGCATCGAAGGCCGGATCCGCGTCCAGCCTGGTCGCTGCGCTCACCGGTGGCACGTCACCACCCACACGCGTCAGTACATGCGTCGGCTCGTAACTATCGGCTGGATCCTCGGCCAGCAACTCGGTAACCAGCGTACTTTGTTCATGCGCGATCGCAGCGGTCTTGTCTTCGATCTGACGGGTCAGTCCATCGATCGGCGTATCGCTTGCATTCGGGTCATTGATCGAGTGCACGATCGCGTCAATCGCATGCGCCGCCTCGTTAACCAGCGTAAGCGCGGACTTATCCAGCCCAACGCGCCCTTCATGTACGCGACGAATCATCTGGTTCAGTGCGCCACTAAGCGGCATCGCACGATCAAGACTCGCGGCATTAATGCTGCCATGTAACGTATGGCAGGCACGGTGCATCGCATCACTGACCAGCACCGGGAAGCTATCCGCGCCGTCGACGAAAGCACCGATCGTCGCCAAATAGCCGTTAGCCTCACGCGCGAAAATTTCGTAGAGGACGGGGTCCATTTCCAGCGCAGGCGCATTGCTGACCGCCGATTCGCGCAGCAATTCGGCGGCGCCAGGATCGCCATCGACGAACGCCTGCGCTTTCAACGCGAGCAGATCGACGTCAATCTTCGGTTCGACCCCTACCTCGAGTTGTTCGATTAGTTCGGGCACCGCATCGGCTGCGGACACGATGAAGTCAGACATCGCCGGGGTTAACGGCAAGGTCCTGTTAATGACTCGATTCAGAAGGTTCTCAATCGCCCAGCTGTACTCACCAATGCGCTCAGCACCGACCATTCGACCGCTGCCCTTGAGCGTATGGAAGGAGCGGCGTACGGTAATCAGTGAGTCGACATCGCTATTGTTGGCATGCCATTGCGGCAGCAACTTCTGGATGGTCCGAACCTCTTCGCGCGCCTCCTCTATAAACAGCTCGAGCAACTCTGGATCAATATTTCTGGTGTCGTTCTTGACCACCGGTGCGTGCACGCCCTTCTCGTCATCATCGACAATGGCCGCCGCTGCACCCGGCTTGGTAATGATGGTCGGCTCGTATTCCTGGTCCTCGAGTGAAGTTGATTCGAGTTGCTTGCGGACCTCGTCGAGCACGCGCAAACACATCTCGGCATTGTCCAGCATATAGACCGGCTCCTTGCGGCCGGCCTCGATGGTCTCCATGTAATACTCGATACTGACTAACGCATCGGCCAGGCGATCCTGATGCTCATTGGCCAAGGTCTGATTCGAGGCGCGCAAAAAAGTCTGCACGAACCGCGTTAGACGATCGAAAACATCCTGCGCACGCGCAAGTTCAAGCATCCGGAAGCCACTCTGTACGCCCTCGGCAAGCACCGGCACGGCATCGATGGCAGCCGGATCGAGCTTCCCGGCGATCGCCTCAGACAGCGTATCCTTAATACGCGCAACATTGACGATGCACTCGCGCATCACGGCACGTTGGACATCGCGCATGTCCTTGGTCGGCTCGTCCGCTTCGGACTCGGCCGGTGCCGTCGGCGCCACCAGCTGCGTCAGTCGTTGCTCCAGCGACGACTCAACCTCCAGCAGTGTGCCCGCAACCGCGAGCAGTGCGTCGGTGTCGGCGGCCTCCGGACCCAGCTTGATCAAGGCCTGCAACCGCTCCACCTCAGCAATCACGCTGGCACGCTGATCGCCCAATCCCAACACACCCAGCGTGTCACTGATCTTGGCCAGCAACTCAATCTGCGGCTCCAATCGGGTCAGGTCTTTTTCAGCGGTACGGACGTGGATATCCAATACGTCCTTCACCGCGGTCAGATCCTCCCGAATCGCCGCCGCGACCGTCTGCATCAGCGCAACACTGGGTCCTGCCATCGCGCCGTGTACGTTGTCGACCTCGGCCTGTGTCGGCAATGACTCCATCAGACCAAATGCCTGGCGTATGGCGAGCACCGACTCGCTCGGGTTCTCCGCACGAGCGATGTAATACAACAAACTGTTCAGCAGATCGGTAACCGGTTCGCTGTCGAAGGTTTCAATGCCATCATCGATGACTCGTTTGATCCGTCGATCCGCCTGACCCAGCAGACGTTTGACAGAAATACTGATCGGCAGTCCGCCGTCTTGGAGTGCGTCGATCACACCACCGACCACCCACCACAGACGATAGACATCATCGCGATTAGCCGCCCGCTCCAAAGCAGCGGACATGTTGCGCAGCTTGTCCAAATGCGGCCGGGCACTGTCCTGGTCGGCCTTTAACAGACCGAGCAACGCCAATTGGAATGCTGGTCTGACTTTGCGCGACAGTGCTATAAAATCTTCGCTCGGCTCACTGCCGCGCTGCTCGACGGTAACCTGTTCGCTCGGCTTGCGATTGAGTAGCAAAATCGTACTTTCGGAGAGCAACGGTTGGCCGCGTAGTGCGCGCAAGTCATTGAGCAAAGGCAGCAATACCAGCGCCACATCACGGCCCCCTGCCGCCATGCGTTCCAGGTAGGCCGGCAACTGCACCATCGAACGGGTCAGTGCATCCAAACCCTCATCCAGCGTTTCTTTACTGCGCGGCTGCAACAGGTACTGGCAGGCGAATTCCATCTCTTCGGCGAGCAATGCACCGCCGTACACCTCAACCATCTTGAGCACGCCAGCGGTTTCGTGCAGATGCACCGCGCACTTCTCTAGCGCCTGACGCGTGCTACGCCCCTCAACCGCATCCTCCAGCGCAACGCGCGCCAGATTCACGGTTTTGTTCAGCTCACCGCTGACAACGTGCACCGCCTGTTGCATTGCTTCGCTCAAAGTCTCTCTCGTCCCGTCTTATAGTCTGTTGGCTGTTGCGTGCGCTGCACCACGTCAGGCCGAATTGGCCTCACGCCCGACAACAGCTTCTTGTTCCGGTTCCGCGCCCACCTGCGGCGCAAACCGGGTCACGTTGGCTGAATCCGGCAAGCGGAATCCCGATACGCTCTTGCGTAACTCACCCGCAAGTTTGGCCAGTCGTGCAATCGACGCGGTGGTCGCGTTTGCTGCTGTGCTGGTCTGACTGGAGATCTCCTTCAGAGACGATGTGCGACGGGTAATATCACCGGCCGATTGCGACTGCTGACGCGCGGAGCCATAAATGTTCTGTACCAGACTCGCGATCTGATTGGAGACTTGCTCAATTTCATCCAGTGCCGCACCGGCGTTTTCGGCCAGCAAGGCGCCGCCAACCACATCGGTAGTCGAACGCTCCATGGACACAACCGCCTCGTTGGTATCCGCCTGAATTGTGCGTACCAGCACCTCGATTTGCTTTGTGGCGTTGGTGGATCGCTCCGCCAGTCGCTGTACCTCGTCGGCAACCACCGCGAAACCGCGACCCGCTTCGCCGGCCATCGACGCCTGAATCGATGCGTTAAGCGCAAGGATATTGGTTTGCTCGGCAATGTCGTTGATCAACTCGACGATATTGCCAATTTCCTGCGAGCTCTCGCCGAGACGCTTGATGCGTTTCGAGGTGTCCTGAATCGTTTCGCGGATCGTGTTCATACCCTCGATCGTGCGCCGCACGGCATCGCCGCCCTTGTGGGCGACATCAACAGAGTGTCGCGCGACATCGGCCGAACGCTCGGCATTACCGGACACTTCTTCGATCGATGCTGCGATTGCAGCAATCGATTCGGTCGCCGCGGCGATTTCCATCGCCTGTTTCTGCGCCGCCCGGTTCATGTTGACGGCCGTTTGCTCGGTTTGCTTGGTCGAGTGATCGACCAATGCCGCCGTACCACCGATTGTCGTCACCAGTTCGCGCAGCGCTTCAATCGCGTAGTTGATCGAATCGGCAATCGCGCCGGTGATATCCTCGGTCACCGTCGCTTCGACGGTGAGATCGCCATCAGCAAGGCTGCCCAGCTCATCCAGAAGCCGCAGGATTGCCTGTTGGTTACGCTCATTCTGATCGGACTGCTCCCGCGCAACCTGTTGCAATCCGACGCTGCGCAGATTGCCAACGGCCAATACAGCGAACGCCACCAGTGCCACGCCAATCAGCCCTAATGGCAACCAGGGCCAAAGGGCTGCGAGCTGTTGGGTGATCGCGGACGGCGCTGCGGTCGTTTGGGCAGAAATATTCGTCGCCGCAGCGGCGGCCAGACGGTCACGGGCTGCACCAGCGCGCTCCAGTGCGACCACGTCCGATGCCAGCGCATCCACAGCGCTACGAATCACGATCATCTGCTCGCTCAACATATCGGCAATCGCAAGATCCGCCAGCGGCGCAAGGTCCAGTCCCGTATCCACACCAGCCAGTGCATTCACCAGCACGCCGAGCTCCTCGGCGGTTGTCATCATCTGACGTGCGAATCGTTGCGAATTAGCCGGCGTGCCACGAATCGCAGCCAACTGCGTGTCCAACGCGGTAAGTCCCGCACGCACGGTGTCCAACGCGCCACTGGAATCGACACTGCCCGCCAGTCGTTCGTCGAGCATGGCGCTGGCTGCCGCCAGCCGTTCGGCGGCATCGTTAAATGCCCGCAAACGGTCTTCATTGCTCATCACCGCCCGCGCCTGTTCACCGGTGCTACCGCCTGGCGATGCACTACGGGTGAGCGTGACGAACTGACTCAGTGATCGATTGTTGCCGTTGATCGTCGCATTCAGCTGAGTTGCCAGCGCCGCGGCCACATCATCACCGCGTTCACCGCCTGCGACCGGCTGGTAAAACCATAACGCGGCTCCGAGTAACAACATTGCCAGTGGCGCCAGTACGATACTCGCGGAGACCAGCGGATTTTTTTCGCCTTGCTTGGGCATATCGGGTTCCAGATTATCCGTTATGT